>JBAXDA010000117.1:0-5292 GCA_037141215.1 Candidatus Firestoneibacteriota bacterium
TAAGTTCAGGATGAGCCAGCAGCCTCTCCCCGTTCTCCAAGCCTTCAAAGACAAAAGGTTCTCTGTAATCCAGTGAGAGCTCTGCTTCATCCAGAATATGAAAGACCAGGACTTCGTTCTTTCTTGAGGCCAGATATTTAAAATACTTTAAGGCTTCCGGCTCCGGGCTCTCGTCGTAAAGATCCGAGATTAGTATTACCATAGCTTTCTTCTTTATCAGGCTTCCGGCTTCCTGCAAAGAACGAAAGACAGAGGTCCTGCCTGAAGGAGTTATGCTCTCAAGTTGTTTTATCACCAGGTTGAGTTGTGCCGCAGAGGAGGCAGGAGGAATTAGGTCTCTGACTTTGTCATTAAAGGTAAAAAGACCGAATTTATCATGCCCTGATTTTATCAGATAAGACAAAGATGCCGCGAGCTGCATCGCGTAAAGCATTTTCGTTTCGGAAGAACCCGAAGAAAAATCCATAGAGCCTGAAATGTCCAGCAGGATGTAGCAGGTAAGAGTGCTTTCTTCTTTATACTGCTTCACATAATACTTGTCGGTCTTTCCCGCAAGTTTCCAGTCAAGGCGCTTGAGATCATCCCCGCGCGCATATTCCCTGTGCTCGGCAAAATCAAGCCCTGCTCCTTTAAGCGGGGAATCGTGCATGCCGGCAAGAAAGCCGTCCACGATAGATTTAGCCCTGAGTTTAAGGCTTCCGGGACTGACCAGTTTCTCAAGCAGAAACTTTTCCACAACCCCTACTTCGGCGCCGCCGCCGAGACCAGCCTGCGGATAAGCGCATCCGGAGTTATGCCTTCCGCTTGAGCTTTAAAGGAAAGCACCAGCCTGTGCCTTAGCACCGGCAGAGCCACTGCGGAAACATCTTCTATAGAGGCGCAGAGCCTGCCTGAAAGCACCGCTCGGGCCTTTGCCCCGACAATCAACGCCTGCGAGGCCCTTGGCCCGGCGCCCCAATCCACAAGTTCTTTTACCTGAGCCCCTGCCCCGGGATCTTTTGGCCTTGTTGCCGCCGCGAGCCCTATGGCATACTGCACCGTGTGGTCAGAAACCGGGACTTTTCTTACCAGTTCCTGCAGTTGTATTATTTCTTCCGCCTTGAGTACGGCAGAGAGTCCGTGCGCCGGCATTCCGGTGGTCTGTTTTACTATCTCCGCTTCTTCTTCTCTGCTCGGATAGTCTATGAGTATATTGAAGAAGAACCTGTCCAGCTGGGCTTCGGGGAGCGGATAGGTGCCTTCGTGTTCAATGGGATTCTGCGTGGCAAGCACAAAAAACGGCAGGGGAAGTTCATAGGTTTTGCCTGCGGCGGTCACCTTGTATTCCTGCATTGCCTGGAGCAGGGCGGACTGGGTCTTTGGCGGAGTTCTGTTTATCTCATCCGCAAGTATTATGTTCGCAAAAACCGGCCCTTCTATAAATCTAAAGCTCCTTTTCCCTCCGGTTTCCTCTATGACCTCTGTACCCGTAATATCTGATGGCATCAGGTCGGGAGTGAACTGAATCCTCCTGTATTTAAGATCCAGTATTCTTGAGATACTCTCCACAAGAAGGGTTTTGGCAAGCCCGGGTACTCCGACTATCAGGACATGTCCGCGTGAGAACAGGGATATCAGCACCTCTTCAATGACCTTTTCCTGTCCAATAATAACTTTTCTTAACTGCGAAAGCATAGCTACCCTTGCGCTTGAGAGTTTCTCGACAAGCTTAAGGTCTGTTTTTCCAGACAACTTTTCTTCACTCATATTTACTCCTATAAAAGTGATTGCACAGATCAGTAAAATAGATCAAGCATATTATAATTTTCGCAATTTCTTTACCTCTTCTATTATCCTTTTTCTCCATTCCCCGCATTGACCGTCTATTTTTCCAGCTTCTGCGGAGTATTCCGGAATCTTTTCCCTTATGGTCTCAAGTACAGCTTTTGCTCTTTCCGCAAGGGCATTCTCTTCCTTGTTTTTGTCTTTTGCGGCGGCAGAAATGAGCAGTTCAAGGGTATAGATATACCTGTAATCGTTTATACCTTCCCTGACAAGTTCAAACGCAGTTGTTGTATTGAATGAATCTTTTTCCGGATAGGCTATGCCGCATGGGGCGAAGGAGCTAACCGAGGAACTTGCAGATTTCGGGCTTCTACTGACCTTCTCATCCCACCCCATAAAAGACAACTCAGTCCGTCCGACTGCCCTGTGTTTCCAGGGGAGGAAACCCCAGGCAATGCGGCTCCTTCCGGCGTCATAAAGGTCTATATTGCCTTTCGTCCTACCTGCAGCCAGCACTTTCTTACATCTTTGATCAGAATACAGCCCTGCAATATCAAGTTCAGCGACCATCGGCGCATACTGTGTCTCCCCGTCACCGTCAGAGGTGGGATTCACTCCTATTCTTACTCCCGGGATTTCCCTTATAGTCTTAAGGACCTTCATGCAATACTCCATACTCTTGTTGCCAGGATAAGGGGGCTTATTAAATACCCTGTCGGCTATCCAGTAGGCCGCTTTAATGCCTCTATCCTTTTTCCAGTCCTGTATTTGCATTATAGCATCTTTGTAGGCCGCCAAATATCCGGAAGAGAGTTCTGGAAGATTTCCGGACTGTGCTATCATATTTCCTACATCGGCCGAGTGTATCCGTTGTTCATAATCTGCCATACCGTACTTCTTTATCAGAGCTGCCATTTTATCGGCTTTTGAAAAGTCCAGTTTTACGCTGCCTCCGGAAACCGCTAGAACCAATGGCTCAAGCCCTTCACTCACCGAATTACAGCCCAGTTCCTTGAACAAGCCAAATGTTTTCTCGTCCTTAGGCCCCATAGCCCATCCGAAAGTCATAGAAGGGCTTATCTCAAGCTTGAAAGGCAGCACTTCAAGTTTTATAGTCACTTCCGCCAGGCCGCCTTTGGACTTAAAAGAAAGAGTTCCTTTATACGAGCCCGGTTTAGCCTCAACGGGAATTTGAAGAACTGATAAAACCGGTCTGGTAATCCCTGGTTTGAGCTTGAACTCTGACTCTTTTACGGAGATCTCCGGCATAACAACACAGGCCATTGAGCCTTGTTTCAACATATGCTTTATGCTGCGAAGCTCAACATTGTCTTTCGCGACAACAATGCCGGAAGCGCCCGTTAGATCCGAGATGCTTGCCGAGACAGTCCCTTCAGCAAGCGGGAAAATGCCGAGTAAAAACGGAAGAGCTTCTCCTGGACAGCCGAGAAGTTCTATTGCAGGCGGATTTACTTCTTCTTTCCTTGGGTTTGTATTGTAGTTTATAGGTTCCGAGAGTGCTCTCTTGAAAAGTATAAAACCATTCTTCTTTGCGGCGGCATCCGGAACTGGGGCGGGATTATTTACTTCGGGTGCAGTAATTATCATTTTCCCGATTTTTAGCATCAGTTTCGTTGAGGTCTTTACATCAGGCGTCCAAAAACTTTCTGCTTCGTCTTTTACTGCTTCGTCAATCGAATCCTCGGCAAAATTTTTTGCGGGAATTAACGCCGTTAAGGCGAGGAGTAATCCAAGAAGAGCTGTTCTTAGCGTTTTTCCGGGCATTTGAGACTATTTTATTACACTATCGGCAGGTTGTCAATTAAACAAATGATTGGGTTTGCATTGCTTATTCGGGGCGTTATTTTAATCATGAAGCTGAGCGATTAGGTCCTGCCGGCTCTTCAATTTGAATTGTGGGCGTTTAGGAACTAAAGAGAATTTTGATTTTCGGCACCCCCAAATAAAAAGAGGGGTTCTTTCGAACCCCTCTTAAAACCTTTTGGTTTTTACCAGTATTAGGTACTAAACTTTAGCGCGTTAAGCTTATAGCTTAACTACGTTAGAAGCCTGTTCACCCTTTGGGCCGGTAACGATGTCAAATTCTACATCCTGGCCTTCCTGGAGAGTTTTGAATCCATCGCCCTGAATTGCGGAATGATGTACGAATACATCTTTTCCATTCTCGGGTGTTATGAATCCATATCCCTTCTGATCGTTGAACCACTTCACTTTACCTCTTGCCATCTTGTCCTCACTTCCTTCATTGAATTTGCAGTTGCTTTAGGGAAAAAAAATGACCGTTTGGAGATTAATTCCTCCTTACGGCCAGAATTCATACTCCTAATCAACTGCTTTGAAGAAAGTATACACCATGAATACCAATTTGTCAATAGCTATTTCATTAAAGATGTATTATATTTTGGCTCTCAATAAACCTTACAAACAAAGGACATAACAGCACATCACAAGCAATATGCGTTTTACGGCTATTTTTCTTGTAAAAGCATCTGCCCGGCCTCTTTATAGTGCTGTCCATAATAACTATTGTGGAAAGCAGTCTTGCTCTTATCCGGGGTGAAATACTTCTTTTTTAACCGGTCTGTTACGCTTTTTGGGACTTTTATCTCGCCTGCCCCAACCCCGGCTAAAAGCGCCGCGCCAAAGCAGACCGATTCCCTGACCTGCGGGACCACAAGCTTCTTGCCGGTAATATTGGCTTTTACCGTCATCCAATAATTGTTCCTCGTTCCTCCGCCTATGACATTCAAATTCTTTACTTTCACTCCTGCCGCCTCTTGCATTGCCTCCATCGTCTGCCTGAATTCATAGGAAAGGCCTTCATAAAGAGAACCAAGTATATCACTCTTTGTGCTATTTGGAGTCAATCCCAGTATTGCGCCTTTTGCCAAGGAATCCTTGAAGGGCGCTCCGCGGCCAAGCCAGAAAGGCAGGGTTAATACGCCTCCGGAACCGGATTTTGCCTTTTTCAGATCCGCTGCAAGTCTTAAATATTTTTCTTCCTTCGAAAGTTTTTCGTCGTAAAACTCCCTGAGAAACCATTCGGTCAAGCCGCCGGAACAATTTATCCCGGACATAATGTAATACATCTCCCCGCCTGTGTAGCAGCCCATAGAAAATCCTGAGTCATAGATCTGCTTTACCCTTCCATAATCATTCATCAACATTACTACGCCTTCCGCGGTGCCGATGGAATCCAGCAGATCTCCTCCGCGGAACATCCCTATTCCATAAGAACCGACAACATGGTCATGCCCGCCCAGCCCTATCTTTGTCCCAACCGCCAGTCCGGATTCTTCGGCGGCTTTTCTTGTTATCCTCCCGACTATGGTGCCGCTTGCGCTTGCTTTCGCGAAAAAGCTTTCACCTACTCCGAGCGCCTCCAGCATCAGGGAAGACCATTTTCTATTTTTTATATCAAACGCAGCGGTCCTGGTGGCGATGGAATAATCAGTGGCATACTCCCCTGTAAACCTGTAAATAAGATAATCCGGGAGGCAGAGCCAT
>JBAXDA010000118.1:0-5249 GCA_037141215.1 Candidatus Firestoneibacteriota bacterium
GACCACTTGAGCTGTTTCTTTGCCTTTCTGTTATCTCCGAGAAGAACATCAACCTCGGTGGCCCTGTAATAGCGCGGGTCTATCTTCACATATTTCTTCCAATCAAGGCCGACATAGGCAAAAGCCTCCTTGATAAATTCCTGAACGCTGTGCGTTTCGCCTGTGGCAACCACATAATCGTCGGAGCTCTTCTGTTGAAGCATCCTATACATTGCATCCACATATTCGGGAGTAAAACCCCAGTCTCTTTTAGCTGACAAGTTACCCATATAGAGGGCTTTCTGCCTCCCTGCAAGGATAGAGGCAACACCCATTGTTACCTTGCGGGTAACAAAATTCTCACCCCTCCTCGGACTTTCATGGTTGAAGAGGATTCCGTTGCAGATAAACAGATTATAACCTTCCCTGTAATTTTTCGCCATCCAATAGGAGTAAAGCTTAGCACAGGCATAAGGGCTGCGCGGCTGGAAAATGGTATTTTCGTTCTGCGGAGGTTTTGCGGAGCCGAACATTTCGCTTGAAGAGGCCTGGTAGAATCTGACAGCCTTTTTACTTCTCCGTATGGCTTCCAGTATCCTCGTTGTGCCTAGCCCTGTTATATTCGCGGTATATTCAGCAAGGTCAAAACTGACACGCACATGGCTCTGGGCGCCGAGATGATAGATTTCGTCAGGCTTGAGATTGTAAATTACATCGGAAATTTGTTCTCCGTCAGAAAGATCCCCATAATGCAGAAAAAGCCTGGTGCCTTTCTCGTGGGAATCCCTATGAATATGATCTATTCTTTCTCTATTGAAAGTGCTGCCCCTGCGGACAATGCCGTGAACCTGATAGCCTTTGCTTAAGAGAAGCTCCGCAAGATAACTTCCGTCTTGTCCTGTGATTCCCGTGATAAGGGCTTTTTTCATCTGAATAATCCTCCCTTGAAATTATGTTTTGTTGACAGTAGACTTAAACCGTGCCGGTCTTCCTTAGCCCGGACTGCCACACTTTTACTGTCTACTGCCTACTGTCTTCAACTATCCCTGAAATATTTTATTGTTCTTTTAATTCCCTTTTCAAAAGGCACAACAGGCTTCCACTTCAGCAGTTTTCTTGCCAGAGTAATATCCGGCTTCCTCTGCTTGGGATCATCCTGAGGTAAAGGTTTAAAAACAATTCTGCTTTTGGATCCTGTCTCTTTTATAATTGTTTTCGCGAGTCCAAGCATCGTCCTTTCATCAGGATTTCCGAGATTGACCGGTCCGTTGTATTCTGACATCAACAGCCGATAAATCCCTTCCAAAAGATCCGAGACATAGCAGAAACTGCGGGTGTGTTTCCCTGTTCCATACACGGTAAGGTCCTCGCCTTTCAGAGCCTGACTGATAAAATTCGGAACAACCCTGCCGTCATTGATCCGCATGCGCTCGCCGTAGGTATTAAAGATACGGACAATCTTTGTGTCAAGTTTATGCGCGCGGTGATAAGCCATAGTAATTGCTTCAGAAAATCTCTTTGCTTCATCGTAACAACTGCGCGGCCCGGTACTGCTTACATTCCCCCAGTAGGTCTCCGGCTGTGGATGCACAATGGGATCGCCGTAAATCTCTGAAGTTGAAGCCATCAAAAATCTCGCGTTTTTTGCTTTTGCGACACCCAGGCAGTTGTGTGTTCCCAGTGATCCGGCCTTAGAAGTCTGAATAGGAAACTCAAGGTAGTCAACCGGGCTTGCGGGAGAGGCAAAGTTAAGGACATATTCAACAGGGCCTTTTATATCAATTCTTTTTGTAATATCTTGCCTGATAAACTCAAAACGCTTGTTTTTAATATGCTTTATATTCTCAAGGCTGCCGGTAATAAGATTGTCCAAACATAAAACCCTGTACCCTTTCGCGAGAAAATACTCGCACAGGTGAGAGCCTATGAAACCGGCGCCGCCGGCAATTAGGGCCGTTCTTGCCTTCATTGAAACTCCATATTTATGATCTCCCTATTGATTTGTAAATAAATCCTCTTGCCTTCATTTTCTCGGGATCAAAAAGATTCCTCGCGTCAATAATTACGGGATGTTTTAGCAATTTTTCTACTCTCTTCAAATCAATAGCTTTAAACTCTTCCCAATCAGTTAGGATTACCAGCGCGTCAGCTCCTTTACAAACCGAGTATTTATCCCGGCAGAGTTTAACTCCTTTTAATGTTTCCTTCGCATTTTCCATGGCCTCGGGATCAAACGCGGATACGCTTGCCCCTGCTTTTTTAAACATTTCTATAATCTCTACGGCAGGCGAGAATCTGATATCATCAGTATTTGGCTTAAAGGCAATCCCGAGAACGCCGAGTTTCTTTCCTTTCAAACCTTTCAATTGTTTTTTTACGATATCAAAAACATGTCTTTTCTGTTCCCTATTAATTTTATCCACGCTTTTAAGGAGATGAAAATCATAACCCAGTTCACCTGCAATATGAATAAACGCAAGAACATCTTTGGGAAAACAAAATCCGCCGTAGCCCGGCCCCGCATTAAGGAACGATCTCATTATTCTTTTATCGTACCCCATCCCCTCGGCAATCCTGTTAACATCAGCGCCGGCCTTCTCGCAAATGTTTGCAAGAGCATTAATATAGGAGATCTTCATCGCCAGAAAGGAATTTGCGGCGTGCTTTATCATTTCAGAGGTATTGACATCGGTGATTACTTTAGGAACTTCAAGGTCCTTGTATAGTTCTAGCAGTATCTTCTTGGCTTTTTCGGAGTCTACGCCAATTACTATCCTGTCAGGCTTAAGAAAGTCCTGAATTGCTGTGCCTTCACGGAGAAATTCAGGATTTGACGCAACATCAAATTCAATGCCGGGCTTGCAGAACTTTTTAATGGTTTTTCTTACCCATTCGCCTGTTTTAACGGGAACGGTGCTTTTCCCTACTATAAGTTTATAGGAAGTCATCGCGCCGGCAACTGCCGCGCAGACTCTTTCAATGGAACTTAAATCAGCTCCGCCGTTCCTTTTCGGAGGGGTGTTAACGCAGATAAAAATCACATCGGAGCGCTTGACGGCTTCAGACAGATCTGCTGTAAACCTCAGTCTGCCGTGTTTTTTCCCATCTTTTACAAGTTCTTCAAGCCCGGGCTCGTAAATAGGCATGATATTTCTGCTCAGTTTCTTTATCTTTGACTCGTCGCTGTCGACACCTATAACTTCATGCCTGAGTTTAGCAAAGCAGGCGGAGGCTACTAATCCCACATATCCAACGCCTACAACTGCTATTTTCATGCTGAATCCCCCGCTGAATTGATTACACAGATTAGTGTAAAGCGATTAAAACAGATTAAAACAAAAACAGGTACATTAAGCATTATTATACAAAAAGGGGGGCATTTTATCAAACACTATAAGAGAAGGGTTAAGCAGATTAACTCAAGAACACTTTTTGTAATAAACCAGATTTTGCTGTTTGTAGGTCAGGCCTATGGCCTGACTTTCTCGGTTAGACAGGTCACAGACCTGTCCTACAAACTGCGCCTCAATCCTACTGTTTACTATAGATTCTTATTCTTTTGCTCACATCCGACTTCCGACTTCAGGATTCGCCTCAATCCTATAATTTAGAAACCAGATTTTGCTGTTTGTAGGTCAGGCCTATGGCCTGACTTTCTCGGTTAGACAGGTCACAGACCTGTCCTACAAACTGCGCCTCAATCCTACGAAAGCTAGTACGAAGCATCGTGTGGACCTGGGGATGACTCTTGTCCGTCTTCGTCCAAGGCTTTCATTCATCCTAACTTGATGGACCTCGCCCATCTTCGTCCATAACTCATGTTCATCCTAACTCGATGGACCTCGTCCGTCTTCGTCCATGGCTCATATTCAGAGCAACTCGATGGACCTCGCCCATCTTCGTCCAAGGTTCATATACATAACTACTCGATGGACCTCGCCCGTCTTCGTCCATAACTCATGTTCATCCTAACTCGATGGACCTCGTCTCCATTGTTATTACATGCTTTCGATGAATTTTTTGAACAGGTACGAAGCATCGTGCGGACCAGGAGATGCCTCGGGGTGATATTGAACGCAGAAGATCGGGAGTTTTTTATGGCGGAAACCTTCGACAGTGTTATCGTTCAGGTTAATGTGAGTTACTTCTACCTCGCTTTTTGGCAGAGAGTCCATATCCACACAAAACCCGTGGTTCTGCGAGGTAATCTCAACTTTTCTATCAGGCAGGTGCAGTACAGGCTGGTTCCCCCCTCTGTGCCCGAATTTCAGCTTGTAGGTCTTTCCTCCGAGGGCAAGGCCCAGCATCTGATGCCCGAGGCAGATACCAAAAAGAGGTTTCTTCCCAATCAGATTTCTCACAGTATCAATGACATAAGTGACGGCTTCAGGATCTCCCGGGCCGTTTGAAAGCATTACACCGTCCGGGTTCATTGCAAGAATGTCCCTGGCATTTGTAAAAGCCGGGACTACCGTTACTTCGCAGCCGGAAGAAACAAGGTATCTCATTATGTTCAGTTTCGCTCCGCAATCAAGCAGAACAACTTTATAAGCTTCCTTCCTTCTTTCCTTCTCAAAAAGTTTGAGCTGTTTCTCTTTCTCTTCTACCTTCCCTTCATAATCAAAAAGAGGTTCGGTCCATTGATATGTTTTCTTGCAGGTTACCCTTTGAACCATATCAACGCCGACAATTGACTGCGAAGCTTTCGCTTTCTTAACAAGCCGTTTTTCATCCAGGTCAATCGTGGAAATCACGCCTTTTTTTGCGCCGTGAGTACGGAGATGCTTTGTAAGCATCCTCGTATCCAGACCTTCTATTCCGATGATATTATTTTTCTTTAGATAACTTCCCAGTGAGATCTCTGAACGCCAGTTACTCTCCGTTTTACTGCACTCTTTGACCACAAACCCGCTGACCTGCGGCTTCTCAGATTCCATATCGGCTTCATTTATTCCGTAATTCCCGATCATCGGATAGGTCATCGTGACAATCTGTCCGCAATAGGACGGGTCGGTAAGTATCTCCTGATACCCGGTCATGCTGGTATTAAAAACCACTTCTCCAAAGAATTCACCCTCGGCGCCAAAAGCCTTCCCTTCAAAAACAAGACCGTCCTCAAGGGCAAGTAGTGCTATTTTTTGTTTTTTCATCTTATCCTTTTTGTATTTGATTACACTGATTTGAATCTTGATTACACCGATAAAGCAAGAACCCTTTTGTAGGTCAGGCCTGTGACCTGACTTGCATAGTTAGACAGGCCGAAGACCGGC
>JBAXDA010000119.1:0-5217 GCA_037141215.1 Candidatus Firestoneibacteriota bacterium
CGAGGGTTTTGAGCGGCTATGTGGACGGTATAATGTACCGTTCTTTTTCCCACACAAGCGTTGTTGAACTGGCGAAATATGCGACTGTGCCGGTTATAAACGCGCTCTCTGATTTTGAACATCCGTGCCAGATACTCGCGGATTTACAGACGATAATGGAAAAAAAAGGGCTGGACGGAACCGTTACGGCTTTTGTCGGAGACGGAGACAACAACGTCACAAATTCTCTTATACTCGCCTGCGCTATAATGGGCATGAAGATAAACATTGGAGCGCCGAAGGAATATCAGCCGCAGAAAAAGGTGCTGGAGATGGCAAAGGCTGTTAATTCTAAAGCAAAGATATTTATTACGGATGACCCGAAAGAGGCGGTAAGGGATGCAGATGTTGTTTATACCGACACCTGGGTCAGCATGGGCGCGGAGAAGGAAGCGGAGAAGAGAAGAAAGGTTTTTAATGCGTACCAGCTCAACAAGGAGCTGCTGGAGAATTGCAAAAACCGGGATTATATAGTATTACACGATCTGCCGGCTCACCGGGGCGAAGAGATAACCGACGAGGTAATGGACAGCGAAAAGTCTGCCATATTTGCACAGGCCGAGAACAGAATGCACGCGCAGAAAGCCGTATTGTTTTATTTACTTGGAGGAAAAAATGCTTAAAAATCCAAAAAAAGTAGTCCTTGCCTATTCGGGAGGGCTTGATACTTCAATTATTATTCCATGGCTTAAAGAGACCTATGGCTGTGAAGTTATTGCCTGCGCTGTTGATGTAGGGCAGGGCGAAGAACTTTCTCCTTTACGGAAGAAAGCTATAAAAACAGGCGCTTCGAAAATTCATATCGTTGATGCAAAAAACGAATTCGTAAAGGATTTTGTTTTCCCGGTGCTTAAAGCAGGCGCAATTTACGAGGGGCGTTATCTGCTCGGAACTTCTTTCGCGCGGCCTATAATAGCAAAGAAGGTCGTTGATATTGCGATAAAGGAAAAAGCGGACGCGGTCTGTCACGGGGCTACGGGCAAAGGCAATGATCAGGTTCGTTTCGAGCTTACTTTCAAAGCGCTTAAACCGGACCTGCAAATAATAGCGCCCTGGCGTGAATGGGACATTAAATCTCGTGAAGACGCAATGGATTACGCGGCGGCAAGAGGAATCCCTGTGCCGGTAACGAAGAAAAAACCGTATAGCATGGACCGTAACCTCTGGCATATAAGCTATGAGGGCGGAATACTTGAAGATCCCTGGTTTACTCTTCCGGAAGATATGTATCTGCTTACACAATCACCGGAAAAAGCGCCGAAGAAGCCTGAGTTTGTGGAAATAGAGTTCTACAAAGGCGAGCCGGTGAAGCTCAACGGCAAAAAATACGGGGCCGTGGAATTGATCTTAAAACTAAACGCTATTGCCGGAAAACACGGCGTCGGGCGTATTGATATTGTGGAAAACCGCCTGGTCGGGATGAAATCCCGCGGCGTATATGAAACTCCCGCAGGTACAGTCCTGATGGCGGCGCATAAAGACCTGGAGCTTCTCACCATGGAGCGTGAGGCCTATCATTACAAAGAAATGATGGCGCCCCGGTATGCAGAACTTGTATACAACGGCCAGTGGTACACGGATATAAGGGCTGCCTTTGATGAGTTCGTAAATTACACACAGCGCACCGTAACGGGCACCGTTAAGATGAAACTCTACAAGGGCTTCTGTATGGCGGTGGGCAGGAAGTCAAAGTTTTCACTCTACGACCGGAATGTCGCTAATTTTAAAAAAGATTCACACTATAACCACAAAGACGCCGAGGGGTTCATTAACCTCTTCGGGCTTCCGATTAAAATGAAGGCAATGTTAAACGCGAGGAAAAAATAATGAAACTATGGGGCGGTCGGTTTGAAAGTGAGCCGGAGAAGGATGCGAAAAATTTTACCAACTCCATTTACTTTGACTATCGGCTTGCAAAATATGATGTTGCCGGAAGCATCGCGCATGTAAAGATGCTGGGTGCCCGGGGGATAATACCCAAAACTGACGCGGCAAAAGCCGTGAAAGCGCTGAAACGAATATTGGCAGAAATAGAGAAAGGGAAATTCAAGCCGGATTTCACCTGCGAAGATATTCACACGGATATTGAAAAACGGGTAATTAAAATTGCGGGCGAGGCGGGAAAGAAAATGCATACCGCCAGGAGCCGGAACGACCAGATTGCGCTTGACGAGAGAATGTATATTAAGGAAGAAATTAATAATATAGCCGGGCTAATAGAAGGGCTGAAAGATTCCCTGCTTTTTCTCGGGAAAAAATATGCGGGGCTCACGCTTTGCGGTTTTACGCATATGCAGCATGCCCAGCCCGTGAAATTCTCCGTCTATTTGGGCGCTTATATGGAAATGCTAAACCGCGACACGGAGCGTTTTAAGGATTGTTATAAGCGCGTCAATGTAATGCCGCTCGGCGCCTGCGCGCTGGCCGGAACTTCTCTTCCTATTGACCGGAAGTTCGTGGCTAAGCAGCTTGGCTTTCCGGCGGTTACGAAGAATACCATTGACTCGGTAAGCGATCGGGATTTTATCATTGAATTCGCCTCCTGCGCAGCCGTGCTTTTTGTGCATTTAACGCGCCTTGCGGAAGAAATGGTCATCTGGTCAACAAAGGAATTTAAATACATTGAAATCCCGGATGAATTTGCAACGGGCTCGAGTATAATGCCGCAGAAGAAAAATCCGGATATTTTTGAACTGCTTCGCGGGAAAAGCGGACGGGTCTTTGGCGCTCTAACCGGCATCTTAACCATTATGAAGGGGCTCCCTCTTGCCTACAACAGCGATATGCAGGAGGACAAGGTTCACCTTTTCTCTGTTGTCGATACCGTAAAACAGTCTCTCCTGATAGCCGCGAAAGTGATGAAGGGTTTGACGGTGAACGAAACCAGCATAAAAAAGGCCGGGGAGAAAGATTATTCCGACGCGGTTGAAATAGCAAACTATCTCGTGAAAAAAGGGCTTGCCTTCAAGGATGCTCATCTGGTCGTAGGAAAAATCGTGTTGTATTGCATAAAGAACGACCTTGATTTCAAAGATCTGGATTTATATGAACTAAAGAAATTCTCGGTCAAATTTGACGAAGGGATTTATAGAATCCTAAATTAGGCTTGAAGTATGCAGCAGAAAGTCAGAATTGAGTCTGTGTGTTTGGATATGTGTGCGTGAATCTGTACATTTGAATATGTGTGCTTGAATCCATACATTTGAATCTGTGTGTTTGAATCTGTGTAATCTCTTCTTCCAATCAGCGTAATCAATTTTGAGCGGAGCGAAAAATGGAAAAGTACGGCAAGGAAATAATAGCAATAATGGATTTTGGTTCCCAGTACAACCAGCTTATAGCGAGAAGGATAAGAGAACACAGCGTTTACTGCGAGATACTTCCTCCCACCACCAAAGCTGAGGACTTAAAGCAATATAAAGGGCTTAAGGGGATTATCCTTTCCGGCGGGCCGGCGAGCGTTTATGCCGATTCAGCGCCAACGGTGGATAAAGGCATCTTTGAGCTGGGGGTTCCAATTCTGGGAATCTGCTATGGTATGCAGCTCTTCTCTCACCTGCTTGGCGGGAAGGTAAGCAAGGCGGATAAAAGAGAGTACGGGCTTGCAAAACTTATGGTGAAGGATTTCAACGACATTTTGTGGAATATGCGTTCAACCCTGAATGTCTGGATGAGCCATGGAGATCAAGTTACAAAACTCCCGAGCGAATTTGAAGCAATCGCGTATACGCTTACCTGTCCGAATGCGGTAATCAGAAGCAAGATGCGCAAGATCTGGGGAGTTCAGTTCCACCCGGAAGTCGCGCATACTCAAGCGGGAAAGGATATTATTAAAAACTTTCTCTTTAAGATTTGCGACTGCAAGGCAGATTGGACGATGAAGTCCTTTGTTCAGGAATCAATTGAGGGGCTTAAACGGCAGCTCGGCGATAAAAAAGTCATCTGCGCTTTGAGCGGCGGAGTTGACTCCTCGGTCGTAGCCGTGCTCATACACAAAGCCATAGGGCAGAACCTTCACTGCGTTTTTGTGAACAACGGAGTGTTGAGAAAGAATGAGCCCGAAGAAGTTTTAAAGACCTTCAAGGACAATATAAAACTCAACCTGCATTATGTGGATGCAGCGGACAGATTTCTTGAAAAACTCAAGGGCATTACCGAGCCGGAGGACAAAAGAAAAATAATCGGTCACGAATTTATCAGAATATTTGAGGAAGAAGCAAAAAGAATCGAAGGCATAGAGTTCCTCGCGCAGGGGACACTTTATCCTGATGTGATTGAAAGCATTTCTGTCAACGGCCCTTCCGCAACCATAAAATCGCACCACAATGTCGGCGGGCTCCCCAAGGACCTGAAGTTCAAACTGGTAGAGCCTTTAAGGGAATTATTTAAAGATGAAGTGAGACTTGTCGGCAAGGAACTGGGGATACCGGATGCAATACTCTGGCGCCAGCCGTTCCCCGGCCCCGGACTTGCGGTCAGGATTCTCGGAGAAGTAAATAAAGAAAACACGGAGATTCTACAAAACGCCGACTCCATTGTCACCGAGGAAATAATAAAAGCCGGGCTTTATAGAAGCATCTGGCAGTCCTTTGCGGTACTGCTCCCCATTAAGACTGTAGGCGTCATGGGCGATGAGCGGACTTATGATAATGTAATAGCTCTGCGCGCGGTTGAGAGCGTTGACGGCATGACCGCGGACTGGGTAAAACTTCCTTATGAAGTTATGAGCATCATATCAAACCGGATAATAAATGAAGTCCGCGGAGTAAACAGAGTTGTTTACGATATAAGCAGCAAGCCTCCCGCAACGATAGAGTGGGAGTAGGAAATAGAACGCACAAAGATTTCCGGCTAAAAGAAAAATTGAAATATATTAGCAAGTAAACTGTATGATTTGGCACTTAAGCCGGAAGACAGGATAGATGGAAACCAAGAATCCACGCGAGATACGCAAGCGTATCAAAAGTGTAACAGATACAGAGCAATTGACAAAAGCCATGAAAATGGTAGCCTCCGTGCGTTTCAAGAGGGCTTTCCAACTTATGGCGAATAACAGGCCCTATTCCGAAAGCCTCAAGAATCTCGTTTTTGACCTGGTCGCAAGCCTCGGGGAGGAAATTGAGCATTCCTATTTTAAAGCCAAGCCGAAAGCGGCGAGAGAACTGCTTGTGGTTGTCG
>JBAXDA010000120.1:0-5191 GCA_037141215.1 Candidatus Firestoneibacteriota bacterium
GTCTTTATCGGATTCATCGCGGATGTCGGAGATACCCTCCATCTTTTTATCGCGAACAAGCTCTGCTATTTTCTCTATTAACTGAGATTTATTAACCTGATAGGGTATCTCGTACACTACTATCTTCTGCCTGCCGCCCTTGCCTTCCTCTATCCTGGTTTTTGCCTGAATGGTTATAGAACCCCGGCCGGTGGTGTAGGCGTCTTTAATACCGTCCCTTCCGAGTATATAACCTCCTGTCGGGAAATCCGGGCCGGTAATTATCGTCATAAGTTTTTCTATGGTGATGTTGGGATTATCTATGAGCGCAATTATTCCGTCAACAACTTCTGTAAGATTGTGCGGGGGAATCTTTGTCGCCATGCCTACGGCAATACCTTCGCAGCCGTTCACGAGCAGATTTGGGATCTTTGTGGGAAGAACTACCGGCTCAGTCCTGGATTGGTCATAGTTTGGAATAAAATCAACGGTGTCTTTATCTATATCGCCGAGCATTTCATCCGAAAGCTTCGCGAGGCGGGCTTCAGTGTAACGCATCGCTGCGGCAGGGTCGCCGTCCACAGAACCGAAGTTACCCTGGCCTTCTATCAAAGGGTATCTGAAATTGAAATCCTGCGCCATCCTGACCATAGTTTCATAAACCGCGACATCGCCGTGCGGATGGTAATTACCGAGGACTTCACCGACTACTTTTGCTGATTTTCTGTAGGGTTTGCTGTGGGTAAGCCCCATTTCGTTCATCGCATGCAGGATTCTTCTCTGCACGGGTTTGAGGCCGTCCCTGACATCGGGAAGCGCCCTGCCAACGATAACACTCATTGCAAAACTGAGGTAGGATTGCTTGACTTCTTCTTCTATATCTATTGGCAGGACTTTTTCATTGGGAGCAAACCTGACGATAACCCCTGTAGAAACCTTAGCCAATTTTTCAGTTTCTACAAATTCCGCCTGAGGTTTTTCTTCCTTATTCTTAGCCGTATCTACCTGCTTTTTCACTTCTTTTTTCGGCATAGACCTAGGTATTTTCGGTTTTCCTTTTGATTTCTTCCCCAAGATGCCCCCTTATAAAAACGATTACACTGATATTAAGAAGGATTACGCAGATAAACCAAGAAACACAATGAACACATCTATCAGTGTAATCAAGCTCCTAATCAGTGTTACCATTTTATCAGAAAAGGCAATGATTATCAATACTTTTATGGTTTTTTGAGGTTTTTTATGGGATGGTTAATAAACTGCTGCGGAAAATATAACCGTGGCAACGGCTGTTTTTTCATGCTTTCCTACAGGTTTCACCCGGGTCTTAGGAATTTTTTTCAAGCCTGAAGTTGTTCACATAGAACACTTTTGGTGTTTTGCCGTACTGTTCTATGAACCACTGAGAAATTGGCTTTCCGAAATCCATTTTGCTTCCGCTCATCGAAAAAACATCTCGAAGATCAACTTCAAGGGTGGAATATCCCGGCCTGGCGGCAATAGTTGACCTGAAGAGCTTTCCCTCCCGGCCGTTGTTATTTGGTTTAACATAGACATTCATAACAAGATCGTTAGACCCGGGGTTGTAAACATCAAACACAAAGTAATCGTAGCCGTCCCAGGTATTATTTAGGCAAAGACTCTCTCCGAAACTCCAGACTGTGCCGGAAGGCCTGATCTGAACGGAGCTTCGCCCGTTTATCCTCTTCGCCCGGCTCTTTGCCCCGCTGACAATAGGAGGCACACTGCCCGAATCTATAACATATTTCACATAAGACACGTATTCCTTCATATCAACCGGAGCCGCAAGGCCTGCGGTGTTAATCTCTTTGAAACAACCCGCGGCTATGTCTTTGAACCCTACCCTGTCGGCCGCAACACCAAGATTCATCTTGACCGCTGTCTTAAAACTATCATCGGTTTTCTCTGAGTATTTCAACTCGCTAAAAGCCGCAGCGGACTGCAGAGGGTACCCCGACTTGGAAAGCGAAACAGCGTAGATAAACTTCCCGGAAGAACTTTCAAATTGTTCCTGATTAAAATCCTCGACTATTTTTTGGTAATCCAGACACCTTGCCAGCGCTTTTATTTTTGCTTCACCCCGCAAGCCTCCTGACTTCTCAAAAACCTTCTGCTCCTCAAGCGCATCGCGGTAGAGCATTTTCACCAGCTCAAAAGAATAGCTGTTTAGGTTCTTCTCTTTTGAGGCTTTCCGGTAAATTTCCGAGGCAGTTTTATAATCCCGGTTCTTTTCGCAGGCAAGCGCGGTCTGCAGTTGTTCCGACAGGCGAGCATCCTCTCCGGATCTGCCAAAAGCAGCGACAGAACCGTCGCTGAAGATATTCCTTATAAGCATGCCTATCTTCGCGTAAAGAGTCCTCTCGGATTTCGTCCTTACCAGACTTTCCAGCAGGAGGAGCATTTCCTGTTTGCCGGCTTTCTCTGACACAAAGAGCGCATTCTCCAGGTTTGCGACAGTGATATAGTCTATTTTCTCTGAAGAAAGCTCCTTTGCAAGCCGGTGCTGCAGCGAGGAATTCAGCGTTGTATCGGTAGCAGCCCCCGAGTTCTTTGCATAACTCAATATTTTGTCATAATCCGAAGACATTAATCCGTAAAAACCTTCGTAGCCGGCAAGGACAGCAATAAACACAATTGCGGCAACGGCAAATTTGAAGAGAAAACCTTGAAAAGGAATCTTTCGGCCTTCTCTGCCACTTGCGTCTATACGGGCAAGAACCCTCTGCCTAAAATTCGGGTCCTCCGAAATGACAGGGTAATTTTTGAGCTTGCGCGCTATCTTCCCCAGAGAAAGGTATTCCTTCGCGCAGGCGGGACAAAGCCTGAAATGTTTCCGCAGAAGTTTTTCCTCTTCTTTGGAGGTTTCGCCAAGAACCTTCTTGGTTATGAGCAGCTCTGCATCCTTACATTTCATTTTTCCCCACTCTCTTTATATATTCTTTTTTGAAGATCTTCATTCCGTAATGCAGTCTTGACCAAACCGTGCCTTCCGGAATCTTTAATATTTTTGCTATCTCGCAGCACTTAAGCTCCTGATAGACCTGCAGGATCAGCACATCCTTGTACTCCGCGGGAAGTTTATTGACTACTTCCCTTACTATGGCAGCCGTGTCTTTTTTGGCAACCGCATCTTCAACAATATTCTTACCGGTGCCTTTGTCGCCGGTATCCTCCAGTGAAATGAACCGAACCTTCTGCCGTCTCGCTATCTCGTTTATGTATATATTTCTCGCAATCGTATACATCCAGGTTGTAAACTTGCTTAATTGCCTGTAGCGTTTCGCGCTTTTATGAATCTGGAGGAAGGTCTGCTGGGTAAAATCCTTGGCATCCTCCACATTATAAAGGTGCTTGTAGAAGTAGTTAATAAGAGGCTTGTTATACTTTTCAACAAGCAACTCCAACGCCTTCTTATTTCCTTTGCCGGCAAGGAGCATCAGTCCTTCGTCTGTTTTGGAGAGTAAATCGGCCATTGTGGCCTTATATTAACCCAAAACAGCGGTATTGTCAAACAGCATTGTTTCTCTATATTTCTAAACAAACCAGCCCAGTTTTACTTCAAAACACTTGATAAACATTCCTCTACCATAAAAGAAAAGGGAAGCAGAACTTTCCCGCTTCCCTGATTTTCATGCCTAAAAAACATATTGCTTATTTGTTAACAACTAAGGCTTCTCTTCTGATAACTCAATCCGTGAAAGGTGTTTCAGAATTGCAGTCCTATGGCTTTAAAAGCTCAAACAACATTTCTGCGTATATTCTATGCCCCACATAGCTGGGATGCACATCGTCCGCCAGATAGTCCCCAATAAAACCATCCCCTCTTAATAAAATAGCATCCCTGATATTCATAAAGCCGTAGCTGCGTTTCTCCGCAAAATCTTTCTGCCAACGAATAAAATTATCCTTCTTGTCGTCGCTTCCGGCAAAAACAGTGGAGCCCATCACTATCACCGGGATTTTTGCCTGATCTAGTCTATTGCAAATCTTTTCGGTGTTTGAGGTATATTGCTTGATATCGCTGTCGTTATTTCCAAATTCATATATAACCAGGTCAGGTTTCTTGCTTAATATATCCCTATCCAGCCTTGCCAGTCCGTGGCTTGCCTGTTCCCCGCCGATGCCCGAGTTAACAATTGTGATTTTATCATTCTTGTAAGCCTCTTCAAGCATATCTTTTAGCACTGCATGATAGAAATATTTTTCTGCCCTTGGAGCCTTTGAGCGCCAGACAGCGGTTCCAGCGGTTATAGAGTCGCCAAAACAGTTGATAGAGAACGGTTCACCGCCGGCAAGCTTCTTCCGCGCGCCTGCCAACGCGTTTCTGCCGGCTACAAGTTCCGCGGGTACTATGGGCCTGGGATCAGGCTTAATTCCTTTTTTCTCGGCAAGCTGCTTCACCAGTTCTTTATCCTCTGCAGATTCCTCAAGTTTTTTAGACACTTCCACCTTATCCACAATATATGATACAGGAGCCCGGCTTCCCGTCTTCACGGAAAAATAAAGCTGCTTTACCCGGTCACCGGCAAGAGATCCTTCCCCCAGTTTAAAATCGCTCCATTTGAACGCGTACCTCTTCCAGGATTTTTCCTTGAGCGGGAACTCAACCGTACACCCACCCCGGCCGATGTTTTTCATATTAAAACTTCTGCCGCCTTCAAACGGCGTAATACCCGCAATCCCGGTATTATCGCTGCCGTCGCCTTTGACCCAAAAAACTAGGCCTGTCATCTTGAGTTTTGTCAGCCTGCCTACAGTTTCCGTATAAACACAGTCGGTTTCGTTTGCCGCGAGGAAAGTAAGTCTTAAGGCCGTCTCAGGAGAAACACAGTCATAGGTCGCCTGCTTTAGCACCGTGTTTAACTTTTCTTCCACAGCATACCAGTGAACGCCCGGCGTCTCTGCAAACATATCAAGCTCAATAGCAAAGACTCCGCTGCAAGCAGCAAAAACCAATAATATCGAAATAATAGTATTTTTCATAATCTCCTTTTTTTATAGTTTATTTTCTGTTTTCCTTTTTCTGTTTTTTTGTTTTT
Organism: Candidatus Firestoneibacteriota bacterium; assembly: GCA_037141215.1. Classification (GTDB taxonomy): domain Bacteria; phylum Oederibacteriota; class D2-FULL-39-29; order D2-FULL-39-29; family CAIOVX01; genus JBAXDA01. The sequence goes on from JBAXDA010000120.1 coordinate 5,040, forward strand.
CTATTTTTCTAGTTTTCTCTTTTAGTTTTTCCTTTTTCTGGTTTTTTGTTTTTCTATTTTTCTAGTTTTCTCTTTTAGTTTTTCCTTTTTCTGTTTTTTGTTTTTCTATTTTTCTAGTTTTCTAGTTTTCTCTTTTTAGTCTTTCTATTTTT
>JBAXDA010000121.1:0-5190 GCA_037141215.1 Candidatus Firestoneibacteriota bacterium
CGAATGAAGTGATGGCGGGAATCCTGGCCTTGAGTGAATACATGAAAGATCAGACAAGCGTAAATGCCGACCGGGTAATTGATTTTGAGAACCGCGCCGATGAAGCCAGGCGGATACTTATTGATGAGCTGAATAAAACTTTTGTAACTCCGATAGACAGGGAAGACCTCTACGCTCTTTCCAAGACCATAGATGATATTATGGATTACGGAAAATCCACTATGGATGAACTCTCCCTCTTCGGCCTCAAGGCGGACGAGCCGCTGAAACAGATGGTGGCAGTTCTGCTCAAGGGGGCAAGAGAGATAGACAACGCTGTGATGAGACTTGAAAGAAATCCGGCCATAGCGATGGAACACGCGGTCCGCGCCAAAAAAACCGAGAACGAGATGGAGAAAGTTTACAGAAACGCGCTTGTAGAACTTTTCAAGGGAACGGATGTTATATATATGCTTAAGATTAGGGAGATTTACCGGCACTTGAACAACGCCGCCGACAGGATCGACGAAGCGGGCGACGAGATTAACAGTATAGTGGTGAAAACTTCATAAATCGGTTAAGGTTTAAAGTTTAAGGTTTAAGGTGAAAGCGTTAAACTTTAAAACATTAAAACCTTAAACTCTTGTTCGGAGGGTGTATGCAGAAGGCTAAGAATCTTGTTTTTGATGTTCCGGATTTTCCCAAGAAAGGCATAATTTTCAAAGATATAACCCCTCTGCTCGCAAACACCAAGGTCCTGAAAAAATTAATTAATAAATGGGTCAAGCAGTACAAGAAAAAAGGTATTACAAAAGTGGTGGCGATGGAGTCCAGAGGTTTTCTTTTCGGAGTCCCGGTAGCTTTGGGGCTCAAAGCGGGTTTTGTCCCGGTGCGGAAACCGGGGAAACTTCCGAGAAAAACACTCAAGGAAACCTACCAGCTGGAATACGGCACGGACAGCCTGGAAATTCACGCGGATGCGATAAAGAAAGGCGACAAAGTCCTGATAGTTGATGATGTGCTCGCCACGGGCGGCACCGCCGAAGCGGTAGTGAAACTTATAAAGCAGAGCGGAGGCAAAGTTTCAGGACTCTCCTTTTTCATTGAGTTGTCTTTCCTCAAAGGAAAGGACAAACTGAAAGGACACGAAGTGACTTCTTTTGTACAATATTAAGACGGGGGAAAAATGAAAAGAACCATCATTATTGTTCTGGCAGTGTTCCTGGCCTGCGGCGCATACGCGGCTAAAAAAAACAAGGAGCTGAGTTTTGATAAAATAGGCGTCGGACTGATAATAGGCGATCCGTTCGGGTTTACGGCTAAGCTCTGGATAGATGATACCAACGCAATAGACGCAGCCCTGGCCTTGAACAGCACCGCCAAGTTCCACCTGCAGGCGGATTATGTCTGGCACAATTACGATCTTTTAAAGGTAAAGGCCTCTGAGGATAAACTTGCTCTCTACTACGGACCGGGCGCGCTTGTCAGAATTGCTCAGGACAGTTCTTTTGTAATAGGCGCGAGAGGCGTTTTTGGAGTTACCTATATATTCAAAGACGCTCCCTTTGACACTTTTGTTGAACTTGCGCCCTGTGTTTTCATTACCCCTTCAATGCACTTGACGCTTCTTGGAGGCCTTGGTGCCAGATTCTACTTCTGACAGAGCCAGGAAAGTAGTATTTTTTATGACTGCGGCAATTCCCTTATTGCTTGTAATAGCAATTGTTTTACACAGGATGATTCCGCATTCCAGGATAGTGTTCTACGCGGTTGTTTTTATCATAGTAATAGCAGCCGCAAATATGACGCTGAATATAATCTCTATATTGTTCAACAAGAACATATCTTTCCCCGTCAGACCTAATTTTTTTCTTACAAGCGTGCTGACCCCTCCCGCGTTTATGATAGCGAGGATCTTTGTTTCCAAGGATGTTTTTCACAGGTCCTTCATTACTTATAACAATAAAGTAATAAAGGCAAAGAAACACAAATTCAGGCCGGAGGAGATACTGATACTTCTGCCGAGATGCATACAGAACTCGGATTGCAAGCAGGGCGTTGTGAAGGATATATCCAATTGCTCCTCCTGCGGAAGCTGTGATGTCTCGGCGATAAACAAACTTCTAAAGGAAACAGGAATAAAAGGCGCGGTTGTTACCGGCGGCAGCCAGGCAAGGGAACTGCTTAAGACCCTGAAGCCCAGGGCGGTCATTGCCGTGGCCTGCGAGAGAGAACTGATCAGCGGCATCTTTGATTCCAATACAAAATTTGTTTACGGACTGCTTAATGAGAGGCCGAACGGACCGTGCTTTAATACCAAGGCTGATATGAGCGAAGTGGAGAGAGTGATAGAATCCATACTTGACAAACCGATTACCCGTGAAGGGACACCGGAGGAGAAGGGGCATGAGTAAAGTTCTTTACTTTGACTGTTTCTCGGGAATTTCCGGCGATATGACTCTCGGCGCCTGTGTTGACGCGGGCGTGCCCATCTCTTATCTTAAGAAAGAACTCAATAAACTCGGCCTTCATGAATTTGAACTGCACGCGGAAAAAGTTTTAAAGAACGGCATTGGGGCAACCAAGGTGCATGTCCATGCGCATGCTCCGGAAGCGCACGGGCACGCGCATCACTCCGGGAAGAAGACCCACTCCCACAGAAAATATTCCGACATAGCAAAACTTGTAAAAAAGAGCGCGCTTTCTGAAGGCGTAAAAAATAAAGTTCTGGAAATGTTCTTACTGCTCGCAAAAGTTGAAGCCGGCATACACCGCTCAAAAATTGAAGAGGTGCATTTTCATGAACTCGGCGCGGTGGATACTATCGTGGATATCGCAGGCACTGTTATCTGCCTTGAGAAACTTGGCGTGGAAAAGTGTTTTGTTTCCCCGGTCAATGTCGGCGGCATGACGCTGATAAAAACTTCCCACGGCCTGCTCCCGAATCCTGCTCCGGCAACAGCCGAGCTTCTGAAGGGTCTGCCTTTCTTCTTCAGCGAAGTGCCCCTTGAACTGGTCACTCCCACGGGCGCGTGCATACTGAAATATTTTGCCTCTCCGATAGACCTGAAAGATCTTGCGCTTAAAATAAATTCCATCGGCTACGGAGCCGGCGAGAAAGATATCGCGGGACAGCCGAATGCGCTCCGTGTTATTCTCGGAGAGACGGCAGAAAAAACCGAGAGTGAGAAGACCGCGGTAATTGAAGCGAACATTGACGACTTGATACCGCTTGCCTATGAAGTGGTTTTTGAAAAACTTTTTAAGGCGGGCGCGCTTGATGTTTTCCTCACTGATATTCAAATGAAAAAGAACCGTCCCGCCGTAATGCTCTCCGTAGTTTGCACGGAAGAAGATATCCGCAGGCTTTCGGAGCTGATCTTCGCGGAGACTACGACCTTCGGTCTCAGGTATTATTCCACGGGCAGGATAAAACTCGAGAAAGAATTCAAGGTTGTAAGCACTAAGTACGGCAAGGTCCGCATGAAGCTCGGAAAGCTGGACGGCAAAGTAATGTCGGCTTCTCCTGAATATGAGGACTGCAAAAAGCTCTCTTTTGCCAAAAACCTGCCCTTTAAAGCGGTCTATGAAGAGGCAAAAAGGCTTTATGGTCGCTAATTTCTCTATATAAACAAAGGAGTTAGAGCAGATATTGGCGTTCAAAAGTGACAGAAAACAGATAAGACGCTTCAGCCTCTCGGTCTTGAGGCATTATTTTAAACTCCGGACCGGGCAGCCTAAGTAAACATAAAAACATCATTATATCTATTGACAAAAACACAATATTTTGTTAAAATCTGATTCCCGATTTTGCGCACATCGGTATTTTTGCTTTTGGAAAAAAGCAAAAACTGTTTTTTTTTGTGAACATTTTGCCCATGTAGCTCAGTCGGTAGAGCACGTCCTTGGTAAGGACGAGGTCATCGGTTCAATCCCGATCGTGGGCTTTGTTAAGCGCAGTTAAAACAGCGCCGAAATATTTTACTTATATTCAAAAATTTCCTTTTATTACGGGAGGATGTATGGCAAAGGCAAAATTTGAAAGGACAAAGCCGCATGTCAATGTAGGCACAATCGGCCACGTTGATCACGGCAAGACGACGCTGACAGCGGCGCTGACGAATGTGATGGCCTCGAAAGGGTTAGCGACCTACATTCCGTACGATGAAGTGGCGAAAGCCTCGGAGTCGCAGGGAAGAAGAGATCCTACAAAGATTCTTACCATATCGACCTCGCATGTTGAATATTCCTCAGAGAAAAGACACTACGCGCATGTAGACTGCCCCGGGCACGCGGATTATATCAAGAACATGATCACGGGAGCGGCGCAGATGGACGGCGCGATACTGGTGGTCTCAGCGGTGGATGGCCCGATGCCTCAGACGAGAGAGCACATCTTGCTCGCAAGGCAGGTTGGAGTTCCGCATATAGTTGTATTCTTAAACAAGGTAGATCTTGTTGATGATAAAGAAATGCTTGAGTTGGTGGAGTCAGAAATACGGGACCTGCTGACAAAGTATGAATTTCCCGGAGACAAGACTCCGATAATCAGAGGATCAGCGATGAAAGCGCTGCAGGATCCGAACGGGGAATGGGGCGCAAAGATATTGGAGCTTGTGAACGCGTTGGATACCTTTATACCCGAGCCGAAGAGGGAAGTGGACAAACCTTTCCTGATGGCCGTTGAAGATGTGTTTTCAATAACCGGCAGAGGCACCGTAGCAACGGGAAGGATAGAACGGGGTAAAATACATGTAAACGAAGAAGTAGAAATAATAGGCTTGAAAGCAACAAGGAAGTCGGTGGTAACCGGAGTGGAAATGTTCAGGAAGCTTCTGGACGAAGGTTTTGCGGGAGACAACATCGGAGCGCTGCTTCGCGGAGTGGAAAAAGACGAGGTAGAGAGAGGGCAGGTAATAGCAAAGCCGGGCTCAATCACACCGCACAAGAAATTCAAAGGACAGGTTTATATTCTGACTAAAGATGAAGGCGGAAGACACACCCCGTTCTTCAATAATTACAGGCCGCAGTTCTACTTCAGGACGACGGATGTGACGGGAAGCATCAAGATGCCGGCGGGAGTAGAAATGGTAATGCCCGGGGACAGGGTTGAGATGGAAGTAGAGCTCATCACCCCGATAGCGATGGAGAAAGAATTAAGGTTCGCAATCAGGGAAGGCGGACATACCGTAGGCGCAGGCGTAGTAACAA
>JBAXDA010000122.1:0-5190 GCA_037141215.1 Candidatus Firestoneibacteriota bacterium
GCTCCATGTCGGGCACGCCTTTAATAATACGCTCCAGGACGCTCTCTGCCGTTATAAAAGAATGCAGGGATACGAGGTGCTCTGGATGCCCGGCACCGACCACGCAGGCATTGCCACGCAGAATGTTGTCGAGAAAGATCTGCTGGCAACCGAGAAGAAAACGCGCCATGATATCGGCAGGGAAGAATTTGTAAAACGCACCTGGGAGTGGAAGGAACGGTACGGCAGCAGAATAATAAACCAGCTTAAGGCTCTCGGCTGTTCCTGTGACTGGGAGCGCGAGCGTTTTACCATGGACGAGGTCCTAAGCAACGCCGTTAAGCATGTTTTCGTTCAGCTCTACAAGGAAGGTCTGATCTATCGCGGGAATTATATAATTGGCTGGTGTCCGAGGTGCCTTACCGCGCTTTCCGATATTGAGGTTGAACACAAAGAGCATAAGGGCAAACTCTGGCATATAAAGTATCCCGTGAAGGGCTCTTCGGAATTTATGACCGTTGCGACGACCAGGCCGGAAACCATGCTGGGCGACACGGCTGTTGCCGTAAACCCTGAAGACGAAAGATGGCAGAAATTCATCGGCAAGACCCTTGTGATACCGGTATCCGGAAGGGAGATTCCCGTAATAGCGGACCCAAAGGTTGAAAAAGAATTCGGAACGGGCGCCGTAAAGGTCACGCCTGCTCACGACCTGAATGATTTTGAGATGGGGTTAAGGCATAAATTAGAACAGGTCTGCGTTATGAATCTTGACGCGACTATGAACGGGAATGCGGGAAAGTTTGAAGGCCTGGACAGGTTCAAATGCAGGAAAGCGCTGGTTGAAGAACTTGAGGCCGGCGGTTTTCTTGTAAAGATAGAAGAACACATCAACTCCGTTGGCCGCTGCAGCAGGTGCGAGACTGTGGCCGAGCCGATGATTTCTCTTCAGTGGTTTGTGAAAATGAAGCCGCTCGCGGAGCCGGCGATAAAGGCTGTGAAAGAAGGCAAAATTAAGTTTATTCCGGCAAGCTGGGATACAACCTATTTTAACTGGATGGAGAATATCCGCGACTGGTGTATCTCCCGCCAGCTCTGGTGGGGGCACAGAATTCCGGTTTACTACTGCAAAGACTGCGGTGAAGTCATGGTATCTGTTGAGGCTCCTGCTAAATGCGTCTGCTGCGGCAGCGCAAAAATAGAGCAGGATCCTGATGTCCTGGATACCTGGTTTTCCTCACAGCTCTGGCCGTTTGCTACTATGGGCTGGCCGGAAGAGACAAAGACGCTGGAAAAATTCTATCCGACAAACGTGCTCTCGACGGGTTTTGATATTATCTTCTTCTGGGTTGCCAGAATGATAATGATTGGAATCAAGTTCACCGATAAAGTTCCGTTCAAGGAAGCCTATCTTCACGCGCTGATTCGCGACGCAAAGGGCCAGAAGATGAGTAAATCTCTCGGCAATGTCCTGGACCCTCTTGTACTTATGGATAAATACGGAACGGACGCGCTCAGGTTTACGCTGGGCATCTTCGCGGCGCAGGGCAGGGATGTCTCCCTTGCGGAAGAGCGCATTGAAGGCTACCGCAATTTTGCGAATAAGATCTGGAACGCGGCGCGTTTTTGTATGATGAATCTGGAAGATTATGATCCAAAGGCGATAGAACGAAAGAAGCTTGATCTGACAATCGCGGACAAATGGATCCTGAGCCGCTTGAACGGAATGATAGAGGAAGTTACTGCGGCTTTTGAAGGCTATCACTTTGACAAGGCTGCACAGGCAATGTACGCTTTTATGTGGCACGAGTTCTGCGACTGGTATGTGGAATTGAGCAAGCCGAGATTGAATGCCAAAGAAGCCGGTGTCGGCGGGCTGCATTCAGGACGGGAAACTGTTCAGTACATACTTTCTGAAGTGCTGGAAAAATCTCTTAGAGTCATGCATCCTTTTATGCCGTTCATTACCGAGGAAATATGGCAAACAATACCTCACGAAGGCGTGAGTATTATGAAGGCGGACTGGCCTAAAGTGGACGAAAGCGAAATAGATCGTGCCGGCCTATTGACAACAGAAATGTCTATTGTGCAGTCGGTAATAACTGCTATAAGAAATTCCAGGAATGAGGCCAGTATACCTCCTATTACAAGGATAAAGGTTCTTGTAAAAACGGCAGATGATAGTATTGCAAATATGCTTAAACGGAATGAGTCATACATTCTGGACCTAGCAAAAGTAGCGGAACTCCGGATCGGAGCGGATATAATAAAACCTGAACTTTGCTCCGCCAGTGTACTGCCCAAGATGGAGATTTTTGTAGAGCTCGAAGGGCTTATAGATAAGGGAAAAGAAAAGGAACGCCTTACCAAAGAACTTGAGAAGACCATTCAAGGGCTTGAAAGTATCGCGAAGAAACTTTCGAACAAGGACTTTATCGGCAGGGCTCCGGCCGCGGTAGTTGAAACTGAAAAAGCAAAACAGCAGGAGCTGGCCGTAAAAAAAGAGAAATTGATAGAGAATATAGCGAGGCTGGTCTGATGGATGTAAAAAAACTTGTAAAATACGCCCTGAAAGAGGATGTGGGATCCGGAGATGTAACCTCAAGGGCAACAGTTCCTGCCGATTTGAGGGTCAAAGCGGTAATAGTCGCAAGGGAAGAAGGCCGGCTTGCGGGTATAAAGGTTGCGGGTGAGGTATTTCGGCAGATAGATCCTGCGCTGATATTCAAGGCTCTTAAACAGGACGGGAGCAGAGTTAAAAACGGCACTAAACTCGCCGAGATCTACGGGCATGCCCGGGCAATCCTTACGGGAGAACGCACCGCGCTTAATATTATCCAGAGGCTTTCCGGCATTGCCTCGCTTACCGACAAGTTTGTCGGCAAAGTCCGCGGTACAGGCGTAAAAATACTTGACACAAGAAAGACCACTCCGGGGCTTCGCGCCTTGGAGAAATATGCCGTGAAGATGGGCGGAGGGATGAATCACAGATTCGGGCTTTTTGACGGCGTGTTGATTAAAGATAATCATGTCCACATTGCCGGCGGCATCAAAAAAGCCGTAAAAGATGTCAGGAAAAAATATCCGCGCTTGAGAATAGAAGTTGAAACCCAGAATCTGCGAGAGGTGTCTGAAGCTCTCGGCGAGGACTTTGATATTCTCATGCTTGATAATATGAGCATACCGGATATGAAGAAAGCGGTAAAAATGATAGAGGGGAAATATAAAATAGAAATTTCAGGCGGAGTTAATCTTGCCAATATAAGAAAGTTTGCGAAAATAGGAGCGGATTATATTTCTATAGGCGCCTTGACGCATTCGGCAAAAAGTCTCAACATAAGCATGGATATACTGCTTTAGTTGGTTTTAAGGTTTTAAAGTTTCAAGGTTTTAAGGTTTTAAGGTTTGTAAACTTTAAACTTTCAAACGTTAAAACTTTTAAACGATTGATTGGAGGTTAAAATGAAGTACGAAATAGAAGTCTGGTTCAAGCCCGGAGTTACGGATGCGGTCGGGGATTCTGTAAAGAAAGGCATCGGAGACCTGAATATCAAGGGAACGGAAAGCGTGAAAACCGGCCAGGTCTATATTATCAGCGGTAAACTCGGGCGGAAGGATATTACCAAAATATGCGACGGGCTGCTTTCCAATAATGTCGTGCAATTCTATAAGTTCAAACAGGTAAAATAATGAAATATTTTAAAGCCATAAACATACTCAAAGCGGATGACAAAGCGCTGATGAAGATTAGCACGGAAGGGCTGCTCTCTTTAAATATTAAAGAGATGCAGGAAGTCAGGGCCTATTTCAAAAAGAAAAAACGCAATCCTACGGACATAGAACTTGAAACTATTGCGCAGACCTGGTCGGAACACTGCAAGCACAAAACGCTTAAAGGAAAGATAAACTATAACGGAAAAATAATAGATAATTTACTGAAGGAAACCGTGGTCAAGGTCACGGAAGAGCTTGATAAGGACTGGTGTGTTTCCGTATTCAAGGATAACGCGGGCATAATAAAATTTGACGGCGAGTACGATGTGGCGTTTAAGGTAGAGACGCATAACCACCCTTCGGCTATAGAGCCTTACGGCGGAGCGGGGACGGGAATAGGCGGGGTAATAAGGGATATTATGGGCGTCGGGCTCGGGGCAAAACCGATCTTAAACACCGATGTTTTCTGCTTTGGACCGCTGGACACGCCGCACGAAAAACTTGTGGAAGGAACCCTGCACCCCAGGAGAGTTTTTAAGGGCGTAGTCTCAGGCGTAAAGGATTATGGCAACCGTATGGGTATTCCCACGGTGAACGGCGCTGTTATATTTGAGGAAGGTTATTCCTGCAACCCGCTGGTTTACTGCGGGACAGCCGGCATTATCCCCAAGAATATGTGCGACAAGCATGTCAGAGCCGGCGATATAATTTTGAGTATCGGCGGAAAAACGGGAAGGGACGGCATTCACGGAGCTACCTTTTCCTCTATAGCGTTGGACAAGGATACGGAAGTAAGCGCGGTGCAGATAGGCAATCCTATAGTCGAGAAAAAAGCGCTGGATGTCCAGCTTAAAGCCAGAGACCTGGGACTTTACAGGTCCGTTACCGACTGCGGCGCCGGAGGGTATTCCTCTGCTGTCGGGGAAATGGGAGAAAAGAGCGGAGCAAAAGTGTATCTTGAGAGAGTCCCTCTTAAATACGACGGTCTTACTCCCTGGGAGATCTGGGTTTCTGAAGCGCAGGAGAGGATGGTCTTTGCGGTTCCCGTCAAAACTTTGTCTGCTTTCCTTAAACTCTGCCACGATGAGAATGTGGAAGCTACAATCATCGGCGAATTTACGAATACAAAAAAACTGGAGTTATTCTACAAGGATGTTAAGATTTGCGATCTCGATATGTCTTTTGTGCATGACGGCTGCCCGCGCTTTGAACTTGAGGCAACCTGGGATCCAAAAGCCAACGAAGAACCCGTAATTAAAGAGGCAACGGAGCTGGGCCGGCATCTTAAAGGGATCCTCGGAGACCTCTCGGTTGCGTCCAAAGAATGGATAATCCGGCAGTACGACCACGAAGTGCAGGGCGGCTCGGTAATAAAACCTCTCCAGGGAGTTGCTAATGACGGGCCGGGTGATGCCTGTGTAGTGCGCCCGCGGCTTGAGAATAAAAAAGGCGTTGCGGTCGGGAACGGAATAAACCCAAGATACGGGATGATAGACC
>JBAXDA010000123.1:0-5180 GCA_037141215.1 Candidatus Firestoneibacteriota bacterium
CTTAACAAGTCGTCCACATAATCGGGGGAACTCTAGTTTGTAAGCAAGCCCTACCTTGCCCGAGAACTATTTTCGGGCAGGCAGGGGGAGCTTGTAGGATTGATGTGCAACTTATAGGGGGTTTTATCCGTATTAATATATAGTTTCATATATGAAACATTATCAATGCTGTCTAATATGGGAGGTAATAATGGAAAAGAATACGGCCTTTGAAAATGAACTGGTGCTTGATTGCTTCGAATCAATGGCGCAGTTAAAGGAGCTTGCCAAAGGAAAACAAATTGTTGATTCAATAGTCTCCTCCTCTACCGGCAGTAAGTCGCCTCCTTTGGCTAAAAGCAATGATGACATATATGAAGGGCTCTTGAGGAGAATCAAATTGCTTAAAGAGTGCAAAAACAACCGAATTGCGGGGTTGATAAGGAAGCATAATCTTGAAGGGGATGCCAGCGTGGTTTTTCTCGCGCTTTGCGACGAGATTTATTCCGGTAAAGGAATGCTGAGAGCCGGTGAACTTGCTCGCCTGTTGGCAAAGCAGCATCCCGGAGTCTTTTTTGATAAGCTCAAGCTCTTTGACCCCTCCCAGCGATTAATGAAATGCGGGCTTATTTGTTTTGATAGAGAGCCAGATGTAAATCCTAGCTATCCGGCTCTACAGTGGATAAGACTAAATCCCAAAGCGATGAACAGAATCATGGGCGTAAGGCAGTCAAAAAAGAAGGGAGAGTCTAGTCAGAAAACAACTCAGACCGGAACACCGGCGCTTACTTTTGCCACGCTTAAAAGTCCGAGACAACTCTATGAAGAACTCTCGAGCTACATTGTCGGTCAGGACAACGCGAAACGCGAGATTTCCACTGCGGTCTTTAACCACTACAGCAGACTTGAAGAAAAAGACAAGAGCGCGCTCCGTAGAGGAAAATCAAACATTATGTTTCTTGGACCAACCGGCTGTGGAAAGACATATATAGTAAAGACGCTCGCGAAACTTCTTGATGTTCCGTTCGCGTTGTTGGACGCGACCTCTATTACTAAGATTGGCTATGTAGGCGGGGGCGTTGAAGACTGTCTATCAAAACTATACTCGGCGGCGGGCAAAGATCTTGCGAAAGCACAGAACGGTATTGTCTACATTGATGAGATTGATAAGCTCGCAGGAAGAGAAGCCGATGGACTGGATGTTTCCGGGAAAGGCGTTCAGGAAGATCTGCTCAAAATGCTCGAAGGCAATATGATAAAGCAGCTGAGCAGAGGAAGCGGGTCCGACAGGACTCCTGAAATGGACACCGGTAATATCTTGTTCATTGTGGGCGGAGCGTTTGCCGACTTAAAGAAACTGAGCAAGGAAAACGAGAAAAGCCACGGGTTTGTAAATGTAGTGGAGTCTGTATGTCAGTCAGAGATTACGGTAAAGGATCTGATTGAGTACGGTATGATGCCGGAGTTTTTGGGCAGATTGCCTGTGTTGGTGCAGTTAAAGGAACTCACAGAAAAAGAGCTTGTTGAGATATTGCAAAACAAGAAAACGGGACTTGTTGAGGAGTATGAGGGCTTGTTTAAAGAAAATAATATTGATTTAAAGTTCACGGAAGCGGCCCTGAAGAGTCTTGCCTGCGAGGCGAAGGAGAAAGGACTGGGCGCAAGGGGATTAAGAAAGATTATGGAGAGTCGCTTAAAACCCTTTATGTTTAGCATGTTTGCTAAGGACAATGCTCCAAAAGTACTGGAAATGACCGACGAAGGAGGCAAGGTGATCTCGGGGGATGAGGTGCCGGGACAGATGGAGCTTGGGTTAGAGAAGTGAAAATCTAAGCACGGAGGCGAATTCTCCTGAAAAGATAGATAAAGTGTTGTAAAAGAAGGAAATTTTGGAAGGCAATAAGTTGAAATAGGAGCTACAAGATGCGCTCGCCGGCCCTAAAAGCGCCGGCGGGTGCAAAGGTAGGAAAATTTAGACTTTGACAAATGCATTAAGAGAATTGGCGGTATGGGTAAAAAGCCCGGAGATTCCGCTAAAACTTAAGTCTTTTGGTTACCTGCAACTTTTCTGCAATACAATCAGTAATATGATTAGAGGCTATTGATAGCCATTCTGCAAGCCCTCAAGTTAAACAACTCAACACACCAAAGACATGAAAAGGCCTGCCAAGCTGCAACTTTAGGAGAGTCTAACCAGTATAAACATTATAGGAACAAACAACCCGTTAAGAACGTTACGAACTTTATAGACGTTATAAACGAAAATAGGAGGTTTTATGGCAGAAAATGTGAACGGACTAAAACTGCTTGATAACGCGGTCATTTTCCTTTCGGGGATAATTGACACGGAGAAAGCAGAAAGAATATGCAAGGAGGTCATCTCGCTCAACATTGAGCAGAAACATCCTTTCATACAATTCATCATCAATTCTCACGGGGGTTATTGCTCGTCGGGCTTTGCCATTATTGACATAATGGAATGGTCTAAACTGCCTATATACACTACCGGTATCGGGATGGTGGGCTCTATGGGGCTGATGGTATTTATAGCCGGAGAAAAAGGCAAAAGAATCCTCACGCCGAGAACCTCTATTCTGTCGCATAGATACAGCGGCGGACATAGCGGGAATCACTCACAGATAGTAGCTGCCAGGATAGAAGAAGATTTTATGCACAAGAGAATAATAACGCATTACACGCAGCACAGCGGGCTCAAAACTGAAGACGAGCTCAACAAACATCTTCTGCGCGATGTAGACACCTGGCTCACGCCGGAAAAGGCTGTGAGTTTTGGGTTGGCGGATTTAATTGAAACGGACAAGAAGAATCCGGTTCCGAAATTTAAGAAAAAAACTAACGGTTAATTATTGACGACTTAGCGATTGACGGTTGACGATTTTAGGTTTGCTCCGCAAGTTATTATCATGTAAAAAAACATTTACTGCCGGAGGCACGACAAATTGTCAATCGTCACTCGTAAATCTTAAATTATAAAAGACAACTCCGGGAGGCTATATGGTTACAGAAACTTTAAGTTCAAAGAAGGGGTATACAAACTCCTTGTATCTCGCTGATATAGAGAGCGTTATGCAGGCGTATGTTTACAGGTATTATCTGAAGTCCAGGGTAAATCCCGGGACGGGTAACGGCAGAAAACAATTTCTGGTGCCGGCAAGCGGCGCGGCTCCTAAAGCGGAGAGCGTGCCTGCGGGGCAGGAAAATATTTTCGGGGATTCCCTGGTCATTGGCGGAGAACTTACGGGAGTTGAAAAGTATATAAAAGAAAAGCAGATTGAGATAGCCGACCGCCTTACCGAGACGGATTGCGGGGAGATACGGCTGGAAAAGACCGCGGTAAAATACGGTCTTGACGAATTTGAAAAGAAAGTGATCACTCTGGTATTCCTTTCGGAGACCAACTCCGCGTTCAGAAGGAGCATGAACCGTGCTCTTGCCGACGAAAAAGGAGGAAGGAGAAGCGAAGCTATTACCGTAGGCGACGCGCTCTCGGTCCTCTGTTCCTCTTATGAAGAAACACTGGAGAGAAGGCGCTACTTCTCTTTAAAATCACGCTTAGTCTCGCTCGCTCTTATTGAGCTGGACACGCCGTCAAATGAGTTTTGGGGGTTCAGCACCAATGTTTTCTCGCTATCCTTGGGGCTTCCCGCCATCCTCTCAAACTATATCATCGGGGATGATAACGATTATTTGCGGTCTGACAAAGGCATGGAAGTTTCCGAGCCTTGCGTGAATTTTTCAAATGTAGTTCTTGATCCGGGCGTGAAAGAAGGGCTTGAGGTCTTTCTGAATAATTACGACAGATATTGCGAGAATATTAAACGCTACGGAATAGACAAAGTATTGGGTTACGGCATGTCCACCGTTTTCCTGTTTCACGGGCCCACGGGGACCGGCAAGACTATGCTAGCTAACGCTATTGCGGGGCATATGAAAAAGAAGATAATTACCACCGATATGAGCAGTCTTTCCGGTTCAGGTTTTGCCGACAGGGACGGCGGAAGGAAACTCAAACGGGCTCTGCGCAAGGCCGAAATCATGGATGCGGTGCTATTTATTGACGAGCTTGAAGAAATATTCTCCCGTGACAGGGACGAGAGCAGAGAGTTTCTCATTGAGATTGAGAAACACAAAGTCATCGTCATCCTGGCTGCAAACAGCCTGGAGAGGATGGATCCCGCTACCGAGAGAAGGATAAATTACAAGATAGAATTCAAACTTCCCGGGCCTGAGCAGAGAAAAGAGATCTGGGAAGTGCATTTCCCGGACAAGTCAGCACTGGCCAATGATGTGGATTTTGAAAAACTCGCTTACAGGTTTATCTTTACCGGCGGGTATATCAAGAACGCAGCGCTTAGCGCGGTCTCAAACGCAGCCCTTAAAACCTGCGGCTCCGGCATACGCATTACGCAGGACTGCCTTTTTGCCTCGGCGCTGGAGATAGAGAGGAGCATGATAAAGCCGTTCTACCTCACTGCACCTTATCATCCGATGACGGATTTTTCAGATATGCGGATACGCAAGGAAGAGGCCGAAGAAATTAAAGGGATGGTGAATCTTATCAGGAAGACCGAGAGGGGAGAAAGGAACCCTATGGTGGCTTTTTACGGAGTACGGGACGAGAAAGAATATCTCAATATTGCCGACTGCATGGCCGGTGAATTGAAGATCCCGGTAATACGCCTGCGCTATGATACCTTCTCGGACGAGAAAAGCATGGCGATGATGTCCTCGGGTTATAAAGGCGAGTACGCGGCTTTCAGGCAGAGGATAATAAAGGAAATTAAGAATCTGGACTGCCTGCTGGTGGTTATTGACACCAAGAACCATATGGCAAACCCGCTGGTGAACGCCGTGGATGATTCCATGCTGAATATCTACGACCTCAATAAGCCCACGATAATTATTACGCCTTGCGCGTCCTGCAGTTCTGTTTCGAAATTCGCAAACTTCGAATATTCCTTTAAAGTGCGCGGCAAACTCAAGACCTCGGATATCTGGGCGGAAATGTGGAAGACGGGTGTAAAAGTGTCCGGCGGCGTAACGCCAAAATATCTTGAAAAGGAGCTTGAGCTCCTGCCTTCTGAGATACGGATGCTCATAGGAAACCTTAGGATGAAGTATTATCTTGACGGTGAGAAAGCGATGAGTTTTGAAGATATCAAGATGGCCGCGGCAAAACA
>JBAXDA010000124.1:0-5172 GCA_037141215.1 Candidatus Firestoneibacteriota bacterium
GCGCATTTGACAGAGCTTCATCGTTGGAAAGAGAAGCCTTAGCTTCATCTTCACGCGTGACATTTGAGAGAGGCAAAACGGAAAAAGTAGGCTCTACCTTCTCGGTGTTGAGTTCTCCGAGTTTTTCCACAAAGGCAAGAATATCTCCAAGCTGTCGGGTAAACATTTCTTTCTCTTCCTCTGTAAGTTTTAGTTGTGCCAGTTTAGCAGCATGTTCCACATCTTTTTTGGTTATCACAGATCCTCCGTTAAATATTACGGGACTCTTAGCTCTTTAATGCTTTATATATTTTGTAAAGCGCATTCTCTTTCCCGAAACCTCCGGATTTAGTCGCCAGATAAAGCTTCAGTTCCTGGCTGTAAACCAGAGGAATTCCTGTTGATACTTTATCTTTAACCTCAAGAAAGCGTATTCCAAGTTCCCTGCACACACCCAGCGCAGTTGCTCCTCCCGACAAGTAAATACCGACCGGCTTTTGGTTTCTGATTGCCCGGGCTGCAAGCCTGCCTAAGCCCCGAGCCAGTCTTGCGGCATATCTTCCGTTTATTGTTTTCCGCCTGCCATGCACAATGCGCAGCAGCAAATCTTTTTTCCCGGGTACCGGCATGAAACTCTCCGGCTTCAAAATATCCTTCTCTGAAAGCAAGATCTGCCGTAACCCGGCTTTTTTCACTGCATACCGGCATTGCTTAATTGTCTGCTTTTTCGCGCTGCCTATCACACCAATTATTTGACCTTTTGTTTTCTTAAAAACCCTACAAACCTTATTTATTTTTCCAGGAAGCAGTTCACCTGCCAACGCTGAGGCCCCGCAGAAGATCCTGAGACCTTTCACCGCGGCAGCTGCCCTGCTTAAATCTTTCTCTGACTCAGCGTCAAAAACCAGTATTCTAACTCCCTCTGCAATATGTTTTGTTAATAATTTAACCGTCGCTTTATGCCCTGAGCGTAGAACTTCAAGCCCTATCTGCCCGCACTTAAGCCCTGACTGCTCCCGCAATAACTGCGGGATAAACGATGTATTGACCGGATTAATGCTGTCTGCCGCGAATTCCGTTTCGGCTATTTGTTTCCCATAAACATATTGAATACCGCCCACTGTTGTTCTTCCTGCAGCCGGAAAAGCAAAACATACAGCCGCGCAGGCCTCTCCGCTGGCTTCAAGGGCAGCTTTGATAGAAACACCTATGTTGCCGCGAAGAGTAGAATCGCATTTTAGAAAAAACCTGCGTCCACCCTCGCTCCACAGCTTTTTTATTAAATACCGGATAGTTTTGCCGGCCTTGTCTCCGGTTTCAAGCCTTGTTTCCGCGTCAATGGCAAGTATCTCAACCGCTGAACCTGCTGCCACAAGGTCTTTCGTGAAAGAGCTTCTGTTGTAGAGCAAAGTTCCGAAGGTATAGCCTTTATCAATAAAATGCAGCCCGGTCTCGTTGGCTCCCGTCAAATCGTCAGCCAAAAGAAATAGCCGGCTCATTTTATCACATACACCTTGAGCCATCTCGGAGTATAGGTTGACGATTCCTTGTAGGTGTTGAAACACAGGTCTATCCTCTGCCCGTTTATTGCGCCGCCTGTGTCGGCTGCAATTGCATAGCCATAAGTAGGTATGTAAAGTTTTGTGCCAAGCGGTATTGTTTTTGGATCCACTGCCACAACTCCGTAGCCTGCCTTCATGCCGTTCGCCGTCAGGCCGTCAGCATAAATGCCGCAGTCTTCCGGCCCGGGATAATAGCCTGTGGCTTTCATCGTGTATACTTTCACCGCCCACATTTTTTTCGGCATCATATACATGCGTTTCTTGGTGTCTGTTCCCATTACCAGTTTTATGTTTTTCGGTTTTTCCACGGCATTAATATTGTAGAGCTTGCGCCATACTTCTCTTTCGTTATGGAATAAAACTTTGAATTCTTTCTCAATATAACCGTCTTTGCCGTATTCTAAAACTACGGATTCTTCCTTGGAAAGATTAGGATCATAAACATTCACCGTGCCGAAATTAAGGACTTCCCTCACTTTGACCGTGGATTCTTTTACCCTTATAACATTAATATGCATACCGTCGCATACATAGGTATTAAGAGCGGGAAAAACTATATCATGGCTCGAAAGGCTTACACCTGCTTTTTTCAGAGCCTCATAAACCGTAGCATTCTTTATATCGTACTCACTGATCTTGCCGTCTATTATAATCTTTACTTTGCCCTGGAACGGATTGAAATAGATGCTTCCCGTGAGCATCACGCCGGCAAATACCGCTATCAGTAAAAGTGTTTTTTTCATATCAGCCTACCCTTCCGTATTCTCTAATCCTGTATTTAACTCCGAGTTCTTTTTCGGCTATTTCTTTGCATTTATCAGTGTCAACCCCGGGCACAGTCACAAATGTAACCGAGACCTCGGGCAGATTCTCTTTGGCGTCAAGCACGAACTGTTTTAAGCCGCTATAGGCGTCGAGCCCGTATTGAGAAACGCACATTTTCTGATAACTGACAGCGTCAGAAGCAATAAGGCTTACTGATACCGAATCAACAAGTCCTTTAAGTTCTTTAGCTATACTGCGCCCGTGGATCATGTTTGCCTGTCCGTTAGTATCTATCCTGACCTTGGCACCTTTGTCTTTTAAGCCTTTTGCTATTTCTTTGACCGCGCTCAGACGGATAAGCGGTTCACCATAGCCGCAAAAAACCACTTCTCTGTATTTAGAGACATCACCTGCCGCAGAGAGCACCTGTGCGGCAGTAGGTTCTTTCTTTAACCTGAGATTATGCCCTTTTACAAAATCAGTTCCGTTCCTTATGCAGAAGGTGCAGTGATTAGAGCACCTGTTAGTGATATTGAGATACAGCTGGTCGCGGATCTCATAAACTATTTTTCCCTGCCCTTTAAGGCCTATTCCGAAAAGGTAGCCTGCATTTATTGTTGAGGCAGTTTCTATTTCTTCTACGGTTGCGCCTTTCGCCGAAGCTACCATTCCTGCAATTTCTATAAGGAAAGCGGGTTCATTCCTCTTTCCCCTTACTGACTGCGGCGCCAGATAGGGACAGTCTGTTTCCAGCAGCAGCCTTGTGAGGGGTATGTCTTTCACGGCTTCTCTCAGTTCCTTGGCTTTCGGGAAAGTGACAGCCCCGCCGACGGCAATATAGAAACCAAGCTCGAGAGCCGCTTTCAACATCCCGCGGCTGCCGTTAAAACAATGAAGCACCCCGCCTGCCTCCTGCGCGTGCTCCTCTCTTAGTATTTTAATACAGTCTTCCTCTGCTTCTCTGCAGTGTAACACAAGAGGAAGGGCCTTTTTAACGGCCAGGCGTATAAATTTGCGCATAACTTCCTGCTGTACCGGCCTGGGCGAGAGATCGTAATGATAATCTAAACCGGTTTCACCTATACCGGCTACTTTTTCGTTGTTTAGAAGCTTTTCAATCTCGGCTATTGCCTTTGTGTCCGCGCTTGAAGCATTATGAGGATGTATGCCTATTACAGCGCTGACATTCTCATTTTCTTCCGCGATCCTTAGCGCTTTCGCAACGGTTCCCAACTCCGTTCCCACTGTTATTATATGTCCGACCCCGGCCCGGGAAGCCCTCTTGAGGACCTCAGCCCTGTCCAAGTCGTATTTTTCGTCTTCAAGATGAGCATGAGTATCAATAAACATTTGAACCCGCACTCAAAATATGCTTGCTTATGACCGTCAACCTAGCTGTCATTTTGTCTTCTCTTTTGGGAAGAGTATCACGCCTTTTTGAAGAAGGGTTCCCGGCTTTATTGAAAATTCCCCGGTCTGCCACACTTTTAATTTTTCATACCCTTGTTTTAAATAACTTTCCGGCGACTGCACGCCTATTTGAGTGAGTATTTTTAAAGAGGTTTCCGGCATAAAAGGGCTTAAAAGCACCGCGGTTATTCTCAGCGATTCCAGCAGGTTAAAAAGAACCGTCTTCAATTTTTCCGTCTTCCCTTCTTTTGCCAGCACCCAAGGAGCAGATTTATCAACATATTGATTTGATAATTTAACCAGTTCCCAGATCTTTGTCAACGCAACGGAAAAGTTATGTCCAAGCATGCAGGCAGTAGTTTCCTCGCAGACAATTACAGCCGTATTCCCGGAGACCTTGTCCTCTTCATCCTGTTTTCCAGGCACCGGCACCCTGCCTTCGCAATACTTTTCACACATTGTAATCGTCCTGCTCAAAAGATTCCCGAGTTCATTGGCAAGGTCGCTGTCTTTCCTCTTAATAAGAGCTTCCGAGGAAAAGTCGCCGTCCTGTCCGAAAGTGGTTTCCCTTAAGAGAAAATATCTGGCCGCATCAACTCCGGCAATGCTTATAAGTTCGTCAACATTTATTACTTTACCTCTGGATTTAGATATTTTTTCTTTGTCAAAAGTCCACCAGCCGTGGGCAAAGACCGCTTTGGGCGTCTCTATCCCCGCAGACAGCAGCATCGCGGGCCAGATTACGGAATGGAACCAGAGAATGTCCTTTCCCACAAAGTGAAGAGCAGGCCAGAAAGAAGAATTCTTTCCGTCAGGCCAGTCTATGCCCGTCAGATAATTCGCAAGCGCATCAAACCAAACATAGGTAACATGTTTTTCATCAAAAGGCAGAGGAATCCCCCAGGAGAAGCTGGTCCGCGAGATGGAAAGATCCTGAATGCCCTCTTTTAGGCGGTTCTTCATTTCATTCATTCTTGTGTTGGGCTGGATAAAAAGAGGGTTCTTTTCGTAAAGTTCCAGAAGCGCATCCCTGTAGGACGAGAGCTTAAAAAAGTAAGTCTCTTCTACGAGCCATTCAGCTTTTGTTTTGTGTATAGGACAGCAACCGTTCTCAAGTTCTTTATCGCTGTAATACGCCTCACAGCCGGTGCAGTAATTGCCTTCATACTTTCCTTTATAAATGTCCCCTTTCTTATACGACCTGTTGAGCAGCTCTTTTACTACGGCGTAATGCCCGGGTTCCGTGGTCCTGACAAATCTGGAATAATCAATATTGAGTTTTTTCCAGGCTTCTTTGAATTTCGGTATAAGTTCGTCAACAAATACTTTTACCGGTTTATTGTTCTTTTCTGCCGCCTGCCCTATCTTTCTGCCGTGTTCATCAGTACCAGTCAGGAAAAACACTTCCTTGCCGTTAAGTTTATTCCATCTAGCGGCTACATCACAGGCAATAGTA
>JBAXDA010000125.1:0-5159 GCA_037141215.1 Candidatus Firestoneibacteriota bacterium
GGCCGGCAACGCTCATTCTCTCCGGTATGGCGGAGGGAATGGAATCTTCGGTCTGGGCAATCGTTCTTATCTGCGCTACGATCATTTCTTCACTGCTAATCTTTGCGAATGACGGGCTTGCTATGGCCTCGCTCGGCGTTGCCCTTTCAGGCCTCGGACTCCTGGCAACCACGGGCTTTGTGCTTGCGATGGACACCTTCGGGCCTATTACGGACAATGCTCACGGTATATTTGAAATGTCAAAGATCAAAGCCAAAAAAGCTTCAGACACACTTGCTTGGATGGATGCTATCGGAAACACTACCAAGGCGCTTACGAAAGGCCTTGCTATTGCCACTGCAGTAATTGCGGCTACAGCGTTATTCAGGTCCTTCATAGATGAGGCCGGTGCCAAACTTTTAGGCGCGGCTATTCAGATCCAGCTGCCGGAAGTATTTGTCGGGCTTATGATCGGCGCAGCAGTACCTTTCCTGTTCTCTTCCTTTGCCTTAAAGGCAGTAGGCAGGGCAGCTTCATTGGTAGTTATGGAAGTAAGACGCCAGTTCAAACAGCACCCCGGGATTATGAAAGGCACTGAGAAACCGGAGTACGGACCTTGCGTAGCAATCGTCACAGAAGCGGCGCAGAGAGAACTTGTCGGCCCCGGCATACTTGCCGTTGCCACTCCCGTGCTTGTCACAGTCTTACTCGGCGTCGGCGCGCTCGGCGGCTACCTTGTCGGCGCAATTGTAGTCGGCCAGTTGATGGCGGTCTATATGTCCAACACCGGCGGACTCTGGGATAATGCGAAGAAGAAAATTGAAGATGGTTACATGGGCGGCAAAGGAACTGAGTCCCATAAAGCTGCGGTCATAGGAGACACAGTCGGCGACCCGTTCAAAGATACGGCAGGCCCGGCTATTAATCCGATGATTAAAGTTATGAACCTTGTTGCGATCATACTTGCGCCCATTGCTCCTGCAGGAATCGTAATGGTAAGCGGAGCGAATTTCTGGTGGAGGGTTTTGATTGCTGTTGGCTGTATCTCGGCGCTCGGCTTCGCCCTTATTATGAACAGGAGAGGCTCGCTTCTTCAGACTGATGCCAAAAAGAAAACTCCAAAGAGCAAAAAGAAATAAAATAAAAGGGCCCCGCATATCGGGGCCCTTTTTTATTTAAGGAGAGTAAGGGGGGCAGTATGAAAAAATTTATTTTGATTGTTTTTGTTGCTTGTATTGCAGGCTTGATACTGTATTATGCAAAACCCGGCCTATTCTCATCAAACTCCCTTAAAAAAACTGATACATCCTTGACCCAAGATAAAAATGCTCCAAAGAAAGAAACGACTTTAGAAAAGAAAACCGAAACCCCGGGGAAAAAGCAAATCAAGGGTGAGCAGGTCTCCCGCTACATCGGTCCGATACCCTCTGTTGTTACCTGTCCGGACTGCAAAAAAACCGGCTTAATAAAATGCAGAGCCTGCAAGGGCACAGGTTTGATCTCTATTATGAAATGTCCCTCTTGCGGCAAGCAGCTCCTGGGTTACCAGGAAGGGGCTGTCAGAATCTACTCCTGCTCAAGGTGCAAGTTAAAAATAAACGAGGGAAATCTGTTTTGTGATGTGTGTAACGGGTCTAAAGAAGAAAAGTGTCCCAGATGCAACGGTTTGGGTATAATCTCAGGTTTTTCTCAGGATCAAAGAGCTCGCTGAGCCGTCACAGAACCCTGTAGAAACAGGATGCTAAAGGCGGTGCTCCCGTTTAGCAAACAAGCAACCGGAGAATGTGTGAAAAAGTTGATATTTATTCTTGCAGCTCTTGCTCTGGGGTTAACGCTTTATTTAAGCCCGGTCGCCCGGTCCTATGTTTTGGGTTTTGCTGTAAAGCTTGGACTTGTTCATCATCCTGAAGTCAAAAAGTGCCAATTCTGCAAGAATGGATATATCACTTGTCCCTCCTGCGGGGGAAACGGTGAAGCAATTTATGCAGCCTGCAGTGTTTGCGGCAAGAAATGCAGGATTGATTCCTACTCAAAAAAAACAGGCCTTTCCGGCTATTATTGCGGAGGCTGCAAGAAGTTGTACAAGAACGAATATGTGTTTTGTAGCGAATGCGGCGGAAGCGGACACATAAAGTGTGATAAATGCAAAGGGCTGGGTATTGTACTAAATTAACAATGCCTTGACTTTCTCTGTATATATACGATAAAATATAGCGATTTTTACATATTATATAAGGAAGGGTGCAAATAGTGAAAACCAACAACCTGGAAGTAACCATTGTCGGCGGGGGCATGATAACCGCCGTACAGATACTGCCTTCTATTTACCAGCTACAAAGGCTGTGTGCCGTTGGAAAAATCAACATAGTGGCGTTAAACGGCGGGTTTCTTGAAAATCTTGCGGGAAACAAATCCATGCTGGACGCTTTTCCCGGTCAGTCTTTCAACGCTTTCCCTGATTTCAAAAAAGGTGACAGGACAAAAAACTACCCTGATCTCTTCAAAGATGTAATTAAAAAAATGAAACCCTACAACCTGGTCGTAGTGGCAATGCCAGACAACCTGCATTACATGGTAGTTAAAGAAGCTCTTCTGAATAATCAGCATGTAATGAGCGTGAAACCTCTGGTTCTGACCTACCGCGAATCAAAAGAAGTGGAAGAGCTTGCCTTAAAGAAAGGACTGTTTATCGGGATTGAATATCATAAAAGATTTGACGACAGAAGCCTCATAACGAGAAGAAAATACAGAAACGGAGACTTCGGCGAATTTTTGCTCGGACAGGCGCACCTGACGGAAAAATGGTATTACCGACACTCTAATTTTCAAAACTGGTGCACACTGAAGAATTCTGACACTTTCTCCTATATTGCCTGCCATTATATCGATCTGGTTGCTTTTATTACAGGCTTGCTGCCGGCAGAAGTTTCTGTTTATGGAATACCGGACAAATACCCGAACGGGAATGACGGGTTCTTGTGGACCGACGGCAGGGTTATCTGGAGCAACGGAGCCTGTCTGAATGTTCAGAACAGCCTGAGTTACCCGGACAAGAGTCCCGGCGGCAACAGTCAGGGTATGACGCTTTTTACAAAAGGAAAAAATGACGGCGGGCTTATTTCTCATTCAGACCAGTTCAGGGGAGTAAAGCATTCCTTTCTGGAAAAAGGAACCGATCCGGGAGATACGGTATACAGCGAAACAAATCCTGATTATTTCCAGTTTGTATACAGGGGAGGAAAAGGGCAGGTCCCGGTAGGTTACGGGTACAGGTCTATTGAAGCTATAGTAAATTCCACCAACCGCGTAAATGAAGCAGGCTCCACTGCAGGACGCAGAAAATTAATAAAGGAAATAGATGACGAGGGGATTATTGCCACGCCTGCAAACAGTTTCTATAATGAACTTGTTATGGAAGCCGGGCGCCTTTCCATTATGAACGGAGGAAGGGATGTGGTGATTGAGTATGGCAAGAACCCGAAAGTAAGATTTAAGGAGTTAGACGAATACAAAAAATACTAAAGTGTTGTTCTGAGTAGAATAATGAAATTTGGCATTTGAAAAGGGAAAGCATGCTTAAGAATGACTTTACAAAATACAAGCTGAAACCGGGAAAGGAAGCTGTCGGGCTTCTCGGTTCTAAGGACAATATATTTATTATTTCCTGCAATAAATGCTTCAAACAGTTTGTTTCTCAAATGGAGCCTGAATACGCGGAACTCGCAGAAATGCTAAAGTCCGCCGGCAAGACCCTCTCAGGATATATACCGGTAGATTATCTCTGCAATAGTTATCTCACCAAAAAAACTTTGACCAAATACACAAAAGAAATTGAAAAGTCCGGAGCTGTTGCGGTCATTTCGTGCGGGCTCGGTATCCAGACAACCGCCGGACTTTGCGGGAAGCCGGTCCTCGCAATGGCTGACTCGCTTTACCAGGGCGGCTATCACGGCATCTCTCTTTCGGGAGAGAAATGCGGCGCCTGCGGCGAGTGCTATCTTACTTCTACCGGAGGCATCTGTCCCGTCGTTGACTGCTCTAAGGGGTTGATAAACGGGCCTTGCGGCGGCGCTAAGCAGGGCAAATGCGAAACAAGCAAAGAGAAAAATTGTGCCTGGGAACAGATTTATTACAGGCTGGAGAAGCAGGGTAGAACGAAAGGCTTTGTTGAAGAAGCTCCGAAACTCAGGAATTATGGCAGGACCGGCGTTAAATTCGTCAACGAGTATGTGAAAAAAATCAGAGAAAAGCGCGCGGAAGGATTTTACGGCGGGCTTTATCCCTTTGAGCATAAAGAACAGACCAAAAATCTTGCGATTGAAAAACTTCCTGAAGCAGAGATTGTGGTAATACCTCTGCTCCAGAATGCAGGAGCCCCCTGCGAATCTCTGGTAAAGAAAGGGGATAAGGTAAAAACGGGGCAGAAAATCGGCGACACACAAAAATCTCCTGTCTCCGCGCCGGTGCACTCAAGCGTAAGCGGAGAAGTGTTGGAAGTTGGGCCGAAAAAACATCCGCTTTTCCATTCACTCGTACTCTCCGTTAAAATAAAATCAGATAAAAAACAGGAGCTTGATGTTTCTGTAAAGCCTGCAGGAACTCTTGAAACCCTTACAAAAGAACAGCTCCTCTCTGTTATCCGTGAGAAAGGAATTGTGGGAATGGGCGGGGCGCAATTTCCGACCGCGCTCAAGCTCAAATCTCCTAAACCTGTAGACACAATATTGATAAATGGCTGTGAATGCGAGCCTCTCTTGAACGCCGACTACAGGATCATGGTAGAGAGATCAAAAGAACTTATTTTGGGGCTCAAACTTATTATGAAAGCAACAGGAGCCTCAAAAGGCGTAATAGCAGTTGAAGACAACAAGCTTGACGCCGCTGAAATATTAAAAGGCGCTTTAGGCGGAGAGCCATCGCTGGAGATAGCCGTAATACGGACAAAATATCCGGAAGGCGCCGAAAGAATGCTGGTAAAGCGGGTTCTCGGCAGGGAATATCCGCTTGGCGGACTGCCGCTTGAGGCAGGGGTTGTTGTGAATAATGTTGGAACTGCCTATGCCGTCTGGGACGCTGTTTACAACGGTATGCCTCTGATAAAAAGGGTCGTAACTGTTGCCGGAGAAAATATCGCGAAAAAAGGCAATTATGAAGTTCTTGTCGGAACGCCGCTTAAGGAT
>JBAXDA010000126.1:0-5084 GCA_037141215.1 Candidatus Firestoneibacteriota bacterium
TCGAGCGGCCCGGATGCCGCCTCCTTCGCCGAGGTGGGCCAGACGGTGAAGGCGATGTAGCGGAGGTTTATGGAAAAAATCTGCTCCGCACTCCCGAAAAAAACGGAATACTCTTTGTCGCCGGGGATAACGCGACCTTCATAACCTCCTATCTCAAGCGGGTTGAACTGCTTCGCCCTGACCTTACCATATATGATGAATCAGGGAATGTATTTGAGAATATCTATGGCGACGATCTTAAGTATCTCGGCTTCGCTGATTATTACAAGCGTGTAAATGAGACTCAATGGAACATTCTTTCCACGGCTGCCAAACCTATATATTGCGTAACCGGCACCAATATTCTTAATGCAGCAAATGTTAACAACAAGGCCTACGGACTGCTTTTTAGGCTTTCGGCTAAACCACTGGCAAAAGCGCTTAAATTCAATCTGGCCTCTTACGATACCGGGTCCTTTGAAAACACTGCTATACGAAAGGATTTTCTCACCCGCGAAACCCTGGCTCTTTTCTATTTTTCACTCGCGGAATGTTCTTTTGAGTCAGGCGACAACGCCGCTGCGGAACGCTATTATCAAAAGGTTGAAACCATCGGGCCGGATATGGACATGATCCAGAACAATATCTCCATCTCTTACATCAAAAGAGAAATGTACGACAGGGCAATCCCTTATGCCCAAAAAGCCATCTCTATTAACCCAAAATTCGGAGATGCCTACAACAATCTCGGCATAATACATTACCGTAAAGGCAATTTTAATGAAGCTGTAAAATGCTACCTTAAAGCTATCAGCATTTCTGGAAAAGACTCCTATCTCTACAATTTGGGGGCAGTTTACAGGCAGTCAAATCTTTCCGACGAAGCTATAAGAGTTTATGAGCAGGCTCTTGCCGTCAACCCTTATGCCTCAAAACTTTACTACATAATAGGAAATGTTTATCTTGATAAAAAAGATTTTCCCAGAGCGATAGAAATCTACAACAAAGGTCTTTCCGTAGAGCCAAATTCTTTTGAGCTTCTGACAAATCTCGGAGTAGCTTATGCTGCAACCGGCAGATCAAAAGAAGGCGTTGAAGCTTTTAAGCGCTCTATTGCAATGAGCCCAAACACCCCTGAAACTCATTACGGGCTAGGAACCGTGTATTACGGCCTTAAAGATTATCAAAATGCTATACCAGCCTTTACTGAAGCTCTAAGACTTAATCCTTCTATGGTCCAGGGCTGGGTAAGTCTTGCTCTTTCCTATAATGCTGCCGGAGACCTGGCAAGATCAGCCGAGTGCTATGAGAGAATCGTCAAACTGCGTCCGGAGAACATTGAGGATTGGAACAACCTCGGCATAGCCTACGGAGTAAAAGGCGACTTTGAAAAATCTATTACTGCCTGGCAGCAGGCTCTGAAACTTGACCCAAAATACAGGAACGCGGCGCTCAATATTGAGAAAGTAAAACAAATGATGAAAAAGTAGTAGTTTACCCGGAGTCTTTCAAATTAAAATTTATTCAAGCGAGGTAACCCATTGAAGAATCTATTAGCTGCAATTCTGTTGATTATTACGGCGGCGGCCCATTGTGAGGTAACCCTCACCGAAAGCGCCGTGTCTATTCAGAAATTCCGCTTTGAGGGTTTCCTCAGTCCCTCCGCTCCCTGGGAAATGTGCTATCCTTACCCCAGGATGAACACCAGTGACGAGAATGTGCCGGCAGGAGTAAAATCAACCGTTTCCTACAAGAGTCTTGTGCTTGAGAATGAACACATCAGAGCTGTTATAGTCCCTGCTCTTGGAGGCCGGCTTTATGAACTCTTTGATAAAATCTCGGGGCAGGATGTTCTATATAAAACGAACATGGTAAAACCTGCAACGCTTTACGGGCGCGGCGCCGGATATATTTGCGTTATAGGCGGTTTCAAATACGGGTTTCCTTCGTATGCCCACAGCCCGACGGATATGAGCGCCTGGGAATATAAGACAGATAAAGCTGCTGACGGCAGTATCTCGGTCACCACCTATGTAACAGACCTTGAAACTGATATGAAACTGTCTGTTACTCATATCGTCAGGCCTGACGCTTCCTATGTTGAATTCAGGACCAAGATAGAGAATCCGACTCCTTACAAGCGCAAGTATTATTATTGGATGTGCTGTCAGATGGAGCAGACAAACGAGGTGGAATTTGTTTTCCCGTCGGACAGAATGGTGATACACGGCGACATGTACGGCTGGCCAATGAGAGGAATTATCGGGTGGCCTGTCTATGAAGGAGTTGATTACAGCCTCTTTAAGAACTGGAATGACGCTCAGGGGCTATTCCAGTTGAAGTGTAAAGAAGATTTTTTCGGAGCTTATGATCACGGCAAAAAACAAGGAATTGTAAGGATATTTCCGCATGAAACAGCAACAGGAACAAAACTTTGGTGTTTCCAGAAGGAAGGTGCGCCGGTAAAAATGTATTCAGAAAATAAGAATATTTATTACGAGCTTTTCGGCGGCGTAACAGCCTCTCAGGATGATTACGCTTATATGGAACCAAAAGCCTCCGTGGAATGGAGTGAGTTCTGGTACCCGATAAATAATACCGGCGGCTTCGTCAAAGCAACCAAAGAGTGCGCGCTCAATCTGCGGGTAAATAAGGATAAGGATATTGCCGCCACCGTATATTTCACCTCAAAACTTTCCGTCCCCTCTATTGAATACTCTTTGAACGGCAAAGGTCCTGCAATATTTCTTGACCTGTCTATTTCGGCTTCCGCTTCAGTTTCTTTTGTTATTCCCGGGAAAGATCTTAAGGACAAGGATATTGCAGAGATCAAGGTAAAGGAAGGATCAAAGATTTTGTTGACTCATACTGCCAACCTAGGAGCTCTGAAAAATGAATAGAATATTAGTTCTGCTTATATTGTTCTTCTCCTCCCTCCTTTTTTCAGCCGATTACAACGCGCTCTATTTCGCGCAGGATGGCTCCTTTCACGCGCTTTCAGGGGAAGAGATTGTGAATTTCAACTTTGACGGAGGAGAGGAAACCCGGGTAGCCGAAGAACTTTTCCGTCCTTTCGCATTTGCCCGTTTTAAAAGCGGTGTATTTGTTGTAGCTGACAGTGGCAATTCCTGTGTAAAATTTATTAGCAATTCCGGAGAGTGCCTCAACACTTTCGGCAAGAAAAACTCAGCGGAGGGTGGCTTAATTAAGCCTCTCGGGCTGGCTCTGGATTTAAAAGAAAACATAATAGTTTCAGATACCGGCAACGACCGCATTAAGATTTTTGACAATAACGGGAAGTTCTTGCGGAAATTCGGGAAACGCGGATACGGCAACGACGAGTTTCTGAACCCTTTCCATGTCTTCACGGACAATGCGGACAATATTTATGTCGTCGACCCCGGCAATATCTGCGTTAAGAAGTTCGATAACAGCGGAAAATTCCTTCTCAAATTTTCCGAGACGCTTATTTCAGCGTCCGATGCCGCTCTTTCGCCTTCAGGAGACCTTTACATTTGTGATTTTAAGGACAGAGCGGTAAAGATCTTTTCCGAAGACGGTAAATTCAAAGGCTATTATCGTGACAGGTTTTTTTATCAGAGCCCGGTGCTGATAGCCGTCAATAAGGCAGGCGCAATCGCTGTTTATGACAGCGGAAAAAAGCAACTCGAGGTCTCTGATGCTGCTGGTAAACAGCTTTATTCTTCAGGCAAAGGAAGTCCGGACTGGGCCGGCCCTCTTTACGCAGTGGCAGCTGCCGGCGGCAATATCTACACCAGCAGTAACAGCAGTATGTCAGTGCGTAAATACGACAACAAAGGAAAGCAGCTCTCCTCTCTGGGTGGATTTGGCACGGCCCCGGGACTTTTTCATCAGCCGAGGGGAATTGCCATTGATTCAAGAGGCAGGGTTTTCGTCTGCGATTCCTTTAACGGCCGCATTGAATGCTTTTCCAATGAAGGCGCCTTCCTTGGTGAATTTGGCCCCTTTGACTGGCCCCTTCAACTCGCGATAGACCGGGAAGACAATCTTTATGTTTGTGAATCGGGAACAAGCTCCATAATTAAAATTAAAGCATTTTCAGACTCTTTGAACTTCCAACCTTCCAACACCCTAAACATCAAACCATCAACTTTTTTTAGTCCCGGAGCTCTGGCGATAAACAAAAACGGACTGATTGGCGTTGTGAACACTCTGACAAAAGCTTTTATGATACTGGATAAGACAGGGAAGGAACTGGTGTCTTTTGATTTTTCTTTTAAAGCGCCGGTTTCGGCCGCTGCAGGCGAAGACGGCAGTTTCTATGTTTATGATGCCTATAATATGGAGGCTTCAAGATTTGAGGATCTAAAACTCTCAGGAACTTCCAAGCTGAAAACAGATGGCAGACGGGGAAAATGGGGAGGAATCTTTCATTTAGACGGAAAACTTAAGTTTTTTAACGGAAATGCGTTATTGGAGATTGGCAGCAATTTTAAATGATAATTAGGCCTGTCCAGCACCTTCGCTATGCTCAGGTGTTGGACATTTTTTACTTATCTATACTATCTTGCCTTGGTGAGTAAAAAATGGCGGGAATACACTGCTCGCAAACCGGTTCGCTGCTTCGCTTGCTCACCGCTCGCAGGTACTGCTAACTATATTTTCCATTTAAGAACGCGTACTCCGCTCGCTTTGCTCGCGAGTATTGCTAAATATATTTATTCATCATTATTGAACGCATCGAACCCTGCGGGTTCGATTTAATTATTCCACCAGTTTTTTATGCCTAAGGCATAAAAAACTGGTGGAGGTGGCGGGAATCGAACCCGCGTCCGAAAGTACATCCATGCAAGTTACTACATGCTTAGTCCTTTTTTAGTCTCGCCTCCCCGTCTCCAAAGGCCGGGATCCGGGAAAGCCAGCCCAAGTATTGTTTCGGGTCTTGTACCTGAGGCACATACAAAACCCTATCCTGCTAGATGGCGTCTTTACGGGCTCCGCAGGAAAAACCCGCAAGACGTGACAGCTTAAGCTGCCAGCGCTAAGTTGTTGTTAGCGATTGTTTTTTGCCGCCTGTTTTAAGAGGTTAACGGCACCTCTGCATGCAACCTGCAATTCAATAC
>JBAXDA010000127.1:0-5071 GCA_037141215.1 Candidatus Firestoneibacteriota bacterium
TAAATAAATACAAAAACCGTCCGGTATAAAAATCCGAAACAGCCTGAAAATCGTGCTTTATTGCAGGGTTGTTGATAAAATGCAAACATGTTTTTCCTAAAAAACGGAGGTTTAAATGAAAGCAACTGTAATAAAAGAGAAAGGACAGGCAATGACAGAATACATTCTGATAGTTGCTGTTATTGCAATAGGGCTGCTTGCGGCCCTAAAGTTTTTTGGAGTTTCGCTCACGGGTATTCTGACAAAGATTACTGCGACGCTTAATCTTTCAAATGTTTTTTGAGGATTTATGAAGCAGAAAGGACAGGTTCTTGTTGAGACAGTGCTCGTAATACCATTCCTAATTTTAATGCTGTTGTTGGTTCTCCAGACCGCATTGGTTTTTACTGTTTATTACATCACGAATTACGCTTCTTACCGTGCCGCAAGAGCTGCCGTAATACATTTCGGAGAAAAGGAAAGTCCTGAAGCGGCGGCAAGGCAGGCAGCAGGAGCAGTTCTGCTGGCGCTTGGAGCAAATACGAAGACGCTCGGAAGCTCGCTCTCTGTACGCTCAAGGCTGCTTATTGACCAGTATGAGGTAACCGTCACCTATCCCTGCCGGAATCTGCTTCCTGTTCCGGGCGTTATTGGCAGATACATATTTATTACGGCAAAGACCTGCCTGCCGCTTGAAAGGTAAGAATGAAAAAACAGAGAGGCCAGGTTCTTGTTCTGGTAGCGCTGGCCATACCCGCCATAATCCTTCTAATTGCCTTTACACTGGCAGTAGGAAAGCTTGTTTATTCAAAGATACGCCTCCAGAATTCGGCCGATGGCGCAGCCTATACGGCGGCTCTTTGGCAGGCGCGCGGGCTTAATGTTATATCCGATCTCAACTGGGCTCTGCTTGCGGCGGGCGGAGCTGAAACGGTTTCTCTGCGCGTTGATTATAAAATTTCAAAAGCAATAATGAAAGTACAGGACGGAGCAAAGGCCAGTTTCCCGGGTGTTGCGGCTCTCGCAATGTACTACAATTTTAAAGGTAACAACGGAGGAGGCGTCTGCCTTCCGGTCGTTACGGGGCTTCAAGATGCAAAGATGTTTTCTTTACGGGTAAAGAGGTACCGGCTAAGCGAGAAACTGGACACGGGAGGGATAATACCGTCATTTATGGTTAAAGAGCAGGAGAGGTTCTGGGTAGAACAGAAAAAAACAGGACCTCTGATAAGAGTTATTTGCCGGAACAGTGCTGCTTCCCCGGATTTTGGAGAAAAACTGCTTCACTGGAAAATACCGGCTCAATACGCTCTTGCGTCAGCAATGCCTTTCAGGAGCGGAGCGGAAAGCGGAGAAGAAGAATCGCTGGGCGGGCTCTGGCTTCCTCATTTTTACCCAAAACTAATTCCTTTCGGAATCGGACTGACGAAAGCTGTAAAGGCCCTGCAATGAAAGAGGAGAAAGGCGCTGCAATAGCGGAATTTTTGCTGACAGCGGGTCTGCTGATTCTGCTCTGGACCGCTCTTTATAACTTTTCATCAATCTACGCTGTTAAGCAGCGGCTTGCCTCGGCAGTCAGATATGCTGCCTGGGCGGCAAAAGATAAACAGAACGGAACGGCAGAAGCGCTTGCAATAAAACACTACACGGACAGGGTTTTTGTAAAGCCTTCCCTGGCTCATATAACAGTGAAAGATGAAGGCCTGAAATTGTATTACAAGACCGGGCAGGCTGTTGCGGAAGCGCAATATTCCGCGAAAACTTTATCAGGAGTTCCTCCGGTCCTTGTGAGAGAACGCTTCTCCCTTTCCGGAGATTCCTGGCAGGTCCTGGATCCTAAAAAGAGCGAGAAGAAGTACAGAGAACAGCTTCAAAGAGGAGAACTTGAAACTGATGATTTTAAAATATGGAAAAACCGCGGGACGCCGGTTGAACTTAAAGGTTTTGATTAGCCTTTTTATCTTTTCTGTTCCGATTTTCACTGCGGCCTATGTTTATGAGAAGGGCCGTAGTCTTTCCATTGTTTCAGCGGAAGAGCTTGAGTTTAAGGTGAACGGCCGCAAGGCCACAGGCAGAGTGCATTTAATAAAAGGTACCGCAGAGGAAGCGCTTGCCCATTTCAGGAGAGAATTTAATGCCGCCGGTTATTTGGAAACTGCCACAAAGAGGAACACTGCCGAATTTAGGGGTAATGGGAAAACCCGGGCTTTGAATATCATCAGCGAAGGCAACTTTTGTTCCGCGCTGGTCTATGAGAGCGTGGATGAACCCTATATTGCCAAACGGACAGGCGTCGAGGGAAGAGATGCTCCCGGCGTACCGTCTCCACCCGGAGGAATACGCGAGTTTTGCCTTGAGAGAAGCTCCGGCAGAGAGGAGAGTATTTCGGTGTTTTATGCCCTAACAGGAAGCGCCAAAACAGTTCTGCGTTATTATACGGAATATTTGCCAAAGAACGGCTGGAAAGTTGAACTCTCGGGGAGAACAGAGGCAGGCCTCTCTTCGCTATTCTGTCAGAGGTCCGAAGCCTGGTGCTGGTTGAGTATTGACGATTCGGCTTTAAGCATAATTTACTACAAGACAAGGAGAGAAAAATGAGGAATAAAAACTTGATAGCCGGAGTAGCTCTGGCCGGTGCGGCTTTTTTGGTGTTTTTCATATATTTTAGAATGAAAGAAAACGCCCTTGAGGCTAAAGGCGCCTTAAATAAAGTAGTGACGGCAAAGTCTTTTATTCCCGGGGGAGCAACTATTACCGCAGGGCTTCTAAAGCTCGCAGAAATTCCGGAGATGTATATACAGCCGGGCGCTTTGCGGAGCCTTGAAAGCGCGGAAGGGCTTATTACGGTGGCCGGTATTTCCGAAAATGAACAACTGCTCGCGAATAAGACCGTGAAAATTGCCGGCAGGCTTTCTGAGGCGGTCCCTATTGGTTTCCGCGCTGCCTGCGTAGCCGTTGACGATATAAGCGGGATTAATGGAATGATAAGACCGGGAGATTTCGTTGATGTAATAGGCACTTTTGAGGAGTCCGGGAGCCGCGGAGTTTTTACTTCTACGGTGCTTCAGAATGTAAGGGTGCTTGCCCTGGATGATGATTATACCGGAGCCGCCCCTGCAGGAAAACGGAACGCCGATTTTACCGGTGTTACGGGAAGATCGACTGCCTCGCTTGCCCTTGAACCCTCTGACGCGGAGATCCTGGCTTTTGCGGAGAGTAAGGGAAAACTAAAACTTAGCTTAAGGAATCCCGGAGATGTTAAAGTGGCGCAGACAAAAACCACAAACTTCGGCAATTTACTCCGCAGCAGTCAGAGTATTTCGGCAAAGCCCGCCGAAGGGCAGTCAATGGAAATAATAAGAGGGACGGAGGGAGAGAAAGTTCAAATAAGGAAGTAGTTTTTGTAGAAAGTGGAAAAAGCCCGGAGGTTTTAAATGAAAAATGCACTGCTACTGCTTCTTCTCTTCCCGTTCGCCTGCTTCTGCGAAGAGAAGATACAGCTTACCGTAGGGGAGTCCAGGATTATTCAGGTGGACAACCCCAAAAAAATAGCCGTTGGCGACCCGAAGATTGCGGATGTCAAAGTTGTTTCTGAAAAAGAACTGCTCCTGATAGGTAAGTCAGAGGGAGCCACAAGTCTGATTGTCTGGGATAAGGAGAATAATCAAACCACAAATCAGGTGCTGGTTCTGTCCTCGAATCTTGAGAAGCAGATGCTGGAAGTCAATGTGCAGGTGCTGGAGATAAAAAAGAATTCCACGCAGGACTTCGGTATCAACTGGCAGGACACCCTGAAAGCGTTAAGCGTCGGAGAGCAGACTATCCCGCCGCTTTTCCAGTTCGGCGATCTTGCCCGCCTGCAGAAAGTAGAAATGAAGCTGAATGCCCTGGTTCAGAACGGCTATGCTAAGATTCTTGCGAAACCCCGCCTGCTGACCATCAGCGGCTCGAAAGCCTCCTTCCTTTCGGGAGGGCAGATTCCCGTAATGTATCAGGACCAGAACAGGTTAAGCGTTGATTGGAAGGATTATGGCGTAAAACTGGATATCAAGCCTACTGTTGACGCGGCAGAAAATATAAACTGCGAGATCAGAGTGGAAGTAAGCAATCTTGACGCGTCAAACGGAGCAAATTTCAACGGGAATATAATTCCGGCCTTAAGGACCCGCTGGGCGAGTACAGCTATTTATATCAAGAAAGGAGGAACAATTGTCATCGCCGGCTTAATCCTTAACGAGGAAACGAAGCGCGAAGAAGGCTTTCCCGTACTCTGCGAGCTTCCCTTGATTGGACTGCTTTTCAAATACACTCACACCGAAAAAGCAGACTCAGAACTTGTAATATTTGTTACCCCGTCTTTAGTCGGAAAGTAGAGCAATTTGTAGTTTTCTGTCTTTCTATTTTTCTATCTTTTCTTTTTTCTCTTTTTGTGTTTTTCTGTTTTTCTATCTTTTTCTTTTCTGTTTTTCTGTTTTTCTATTTTTTTGATTTTCTATCTTTCTCTTTTTTCTTTCTTTCCCTATCATTTCTTTACCTCTCGTTGACAAACCCCACCAACCTTTGTATAATCGACATCAAAGGACAAAATGTTAGTTTTTGCTAAAACAGAAAAGGGGGAAACCGTGGACAAATTAGTGACTTTATTTGAAAAACGGCATATGACCAGGGTTGTCGCCTTTGGCTCGTCGAATACCGAACTGGGGGGGCATTCCGAGGGGCATTTCAACTGGTTCAATTGGCTTGAAGCCGCGCTTTCCGCCCATGTCGGCAGGAAGCATGTCTGCATAAACTCCGGCGTTTCGGGGAATATCTGCGCCCAGCTGCTGGAAAGATTTGAAAGGGATTGCGCCCTTTTTAAACCCAATATACTGATTGTGACCATAGGCGGGAATGATTCAAATCCCGACCGCGGCATTACGCCTGAAATGTTTGCCGAGGATCTTGACGAACTCGTCAGCAGGATAGAACATCTTGAAAATTGTGTTGCGGTCCTTCAGACCTATTATTCTTTTGACATTGAAAAGTTCAAGGCAAGCGAAAAGGGCTGGGGCGAGAAATTCCAGGAATATATGCAGATTGTCAGGGATACTGC
>JBAXDA010000128.1:0-5052 GCA_037141215.1 Candidatus Firestoneibacteriota bacterium
CAACGGGTACAAGACACCCGAGCAGGCTGAAAAAGCATATTACCAACTTAACAAGATGTCCACATAATCGGGGGAGGTTCAGACCGAGAAAAGTATTAAATTGGCAAACGCCAAGAGAAGTCTTTACTAAAACTGTTGCATTAGGAACAAGAATCTAAGCAGCCCCATTTAAAATGAAAGGCAAAGGACGCGGCGCTAAGTGGATAACTGTCAAATAGAAGTGAACAAAGCCTAATCAAGGCGTCCCTAATTTGATACTAACGCAGCAGCCTTGAGTGTTGCATTAAGAGCTTGCACGATACCTGTCCCTCATTTATCAACTGTGTTTTCCGGGTGGAAGTGAAGATTGTTTTACTCAAAAAGCCTTATTCCCCCGCCCTAACGAAAAACCTTTTATTAAACCGTTTCAATTGATATAATTAAGGAATTAAAGATAAGGGCTTGAGGGTAAGGTAAAAAAGGTAAAAATGATAAGCGTAATAATACCCAATTATAACGGAAAAGAGCACCTGCAGGTCTGTCTGACTTCGCTCTTTGCCCAGCAGGAAGCGGGAGAATTTGAAGTCATAGTAGTGGATAACGGCTCTACCGACGGCTCGGCTCTATATATGGAAGCGAATTTCCCGTCCGCGCGCGTTATCAAGCTTTCAAGCAACAGCGGTTTTGCACGCGCCTGCAACATCGGCTTTCATTCTTCCCTCGGAGACCTCGTCTCCTTTCTGAACAACGATACCGAAGTAAAATCAGACTGGCTCAAGGAATTAAACAGGGCTGCCCTGGCGCATCACGGAGCAGGCTTCTTTGCATCTAAGATGATGTTTTTTGCGGAGAGAAACAGGATAGATTCTGCCGGAGACGATTTTTCGGGATTAGGCCACGGCATAAAACGCGGCCACGGAAAAATTGACACGGGGCAGTTTGACCGTGAAGAGGAGATATTCGGTGCCTGCGGCGGCGCGGCAATGTTCCGCCGGAATGTTTTCAGGGATGCCGGGGGCTTTGACGAAAAATTCTTTGCTTACTGCGAAGATGTGGACCTGAACTTCCGCCTGAAAAAAGCCGGGCATAAATGTTTCTTTGTGCCTTCTGCCGTCGTCTATCACAAACTTGGCGGGACCGCGAAGATTATGAGCGGGACGCATGTTTACTACACCCAGAGAAACCAGGAAATAGTTCTTTTAAAGCACGCTCCGGCAAAAACCCGTCTCATCCATTTCTTCTATAATATCTATTCTTTCTTCCGGCATCTTTTCCGCGGCAGGGCGGCGGAATTTTTGCGGGCCAAGCTTGACGCGCTCAAAATGTTCAAGGAGTATAGCGGAGAAATACAGCTCGCTGCTGTGACGGAATCCGGAAAAGCGGGGAAAGACGATACGGATCTTCTGGTCGGAAAACTTGACACGACCTCTTATCAAGATTTCTTTATTACCCCTGAAAACAGGGATGCGCTCCTGGGTTTCCTGGAAAGAAGCGGTCTAAAAGAAAAAGTCATTAAAGCCGCGGAAGCAACGCTGGATACCGCGGAAGCAAAAACCGCAGGCGGCCTTTTAACGATTGCGAAAGCATACTGGCTTACCAAAGACAGGAAATTCCTTAACTGCTACATTCGTGAGCTGAATCGCCTATTGGACGAATTCACCGCCAACGCCTTGAATATCTTCAATACGGTCTATGGATACTATTTTATCGCCGGCGCGGAGCTCCCGTATGAATTGAAAAGAAAGTATGTGCAGAGAATGAAAGCGGTCTCGGATGACCCTGCTGTGGAGGACGAAAAAAGCCCTGAGTTTTACAGGAATCAGGCCGCAGTATTTATGCTCTCCCTGAGCTATCCTTTCATACTCAAATACCCTTACAACGACAATTTTGAAAAGCTCATCGCAATGCTTCCTGCCGAGGGAATTCTTGATAGGAACAGGACGCAGTTAAGCGCGGAAGCCTATGAGGCCGTTACCATATATTATCTGCTCTTGAAGTCCAGAAGAAAGGTGGAGGAAAAGGCTTTCTTCTTTAAGAAACGCAGGCTTTACGAGTTCTGCCTTACTTACGCGAAGCCTGACGGTAAATTTCCCGTAGAGCCAAAAAGCATGCTTACGGGAAAGAGCTTTGGCTTTGAATACCTGCTCTATCTGAAGTTTCTCTCGGAGAATGACTGGGATAATATGAAAGGCGGAGTTTTCGCCGAGGAATATCTTTTTCTCGGGGGAGCATTTTCAGAAGAGGTGAAGGAATTGGAACCGCCGAAGTACAAACCGGAAACCGCCTCCTCTGGCTTTCCCTCAAACAAGATCTACATAATGAAACACGGCGCGGATTATCTCTTTACGGATATTCTCGGGCTTGAATTTCTGCCCGGCGGCTATCCTTTTTCGACGAGAGCCGACAGAAATCTGATACTGGATGACAACCTGATAGTTTATGACAGAAAAGCGCAGACCAATCTCTGGGCGGCAGGCAGGGAGTTTGACATTCTTGATGTGCAGTACGAGGTGACGCCTTCTGTCCTGCACAGGCGCCAGATCTATTATAACAAAAAGGGTTCTTTCTGGGTCATACGGGACCGTCTTCTGGGAATGGAACAGCATAATGTTAAGATCTATTTTTATCCCGGAATCCCCGGAGCCTTCACGGAACTTGAAGGGTCTTTGAGCAAAGCGGCCGTGAGAGAGTGCATCAATAAATTTATGAAGGCGAACAAAGTGGATGGAACCCTGCTCAAGCTGGGGGCGGAACAGGAGCTCGGTTTTTCCGCGGGCGGAGAGTTTGTTCTTGTGCCTCTTAATAACCCGGGGCTGACCCGCGTCAAGGAAGAAAAACGCGCCGGGTATCACGCTTCGGTCGTCCTCTCTAACGAATTCATTTTCCTTATAGCAAAAAATAACATCAGAGAAAAAATCTGAGTATTCAGATATGAAACACCGCTAAAAGATGTATTCACGGAATAGAACGGCCCCGATAGACAGCGCGAGTTATTCATATCTTACAAGTATCTTTAAATGTCGGCCGTAAAAAGCGTTAAACAGTCGTAATTTACAAACTTATGGTAAACCAAGGGCAAATGGTATATAATTACCTTGATAAAAGAATAAAGTAAAAATAGTTTGCAACTTTTCCGCGTTCCATAAGTATATATAGATATTAGCGGTCTCGCCGAAGGCGGGGCACGTTCCACCAGTATATATAGATATTAGTAGTCCCGCTGTAGTTAAGCCGAAGGCGGGGCGCGTTCCTTCAGTATATATAGTAAAGAAGATTAAATGGATTAGGGTAAGACGATTAAACAGATTAGAGCCAAAACACGACTGATTTAATCTGTTAAATCTCTTCACTCTAATCTCTCTAATCAATCATTTTTAGGGGGTTTTATGTCAACAGAGAAAGACAAGGCAATAGAACTGGCGTTAGCGCACATTGAAAAACAATTCGGCAAGGGCGCCATAATGCGTTTGGGCGAAATGCCGACTGTTAAAGATGTAAAGGTTATACCTACCGGCTCAGTGGCAGTTGACCTGGCCATCGGTATCGGCGGAGTTCCCAGGGGAAGGGTCGTGGAAATATTCGGACCTGAATCCTGCGGTAAAACAACTCTTGCTCTGCAGATAATCGCGGAAGCTCAGAAAGCCGGCGGGACAGCGGCTTTTGTGGATGTGGAACACGCGCTTGATCCGGCCTATGCCAAGAAACTCGGAGTAAACCTGGACACCCTTCTTGTCTCCCAGCCCGACAGCGGAGAGCAGGCGCTTGAAATCGTTGATACGCTTACGCGCTCAGGCGCGGTTGATGTGGTTGTGCTTGACTCTGTCGCGGCGCTTGCGCCCAGGGCAGAACTTGAAGGCGAGATGGGGGATTCCCATATGGGCCTTCAGGCCAGGCTGATGTCCCAGGCCTTAAGAAAACTTACCTCCGTTATTTCCAAAACAAAAACCTGCGCGATCTTCATTAACCAGATAAGGGAAAAAATAGGCGTAATGTTCGGCAATCCGGAAGTAACCCCCGGCGGCAGGGCGCTTAAATTTTTTGCCTCGCTCCGCATTGATATGAGGCGTATTGAATCCATAAAAGACGGGCAGGCCAATATCGGCAACCGCGTCAGGGTCAAAATAGTAAAGAACAAGATTGCTCCGCCTTTCCGTGAAGCCGAGATAGAAATATATTTTGGCCAGGGAATTTCCAAAGAAGCGAGTCTGATAGAAGCTGCGGTCTCTCTTAATATAATAGAAAAGAGCGGCGCGTGGTTCAATTACGGGCAGGAAAGGATAGGACAGGGCAAAGATAATGTAAGGGCCTACTTGAGGGATAATCCCAAGATGGCCGGAGAGATAGAGGCAAAGATACTTATGGCCGCAGGACTTACCGATAAGCCTGCCGACACGGCAGCCGCTAAGACTGCAGAAAAACCGGCGGAAAAACCGGCAGAGAAAGCTCCTGCTCCCGCAAAGAACAAGCCCAAGGAGAAATAGTTGTCTTTGGCCGATAAAAACAAATATTCTGAAGTTTCAGATGTGGTCCTTAACTCGCTGAAGGTCTTTAGGGGCTTTAAGCAGGAGTTTAAGGATTACAAAAAAACGAAAAAACTCAGTTTTTCCAGGATAAACAGGCTGGAGAGGGATTTGTTTGACCTTAAGAATGCCACCCATTCGCTCTTCCGGGTAGACGGCGCCAAAGAAAAGGAAATAGAAGAAACAGACATCTTTGACCTTATCGTGAGTTCTATTTTTCACGAGATGCTTCACCTTAAGGAATACATCTATATAATTGAAAAGTACGAGCCCAGGTATCTGGTGCTGGAAAATAAGATAGGCGAAAAGAAGGAGCTGGAGCCTGCAAAACGCGACTTTCTCCGTCACAGCAGATCTACGGTAGGCGAGGCAAAGCTCGGAATGCCTTTGAAACTTCAGGGGATAAACGAACTGGTTGATGACGCCCTGCCGCATCTCATCAGGATAATAAAGCTGCACTCCTTTGACAACCGCCTCGTAAGGGCGCTTTTTGTTTATGGAGAATACCTTGAGGCCCTTTTCCCTGATGGCGGGATAAAGAAGCTTTATTCCG
>JBAXDA010000129.1:0-5047 GCA_037141215.1 Candidatus Firestoneibacteriota bacterium
GAATGCAACCTCCGACACTTATTTCCAGGAACTTTTCATCGGCCCGACCTTGACCGTGAAGCTTTCCGACTCGCTAAAATTCAAACTACCGGTCTGGTACTACTATATGGGTTTCCCAAACAGGTTTACCGGAGGTTACAATTTCAGCCACAACCTTGAGGTCCTGCCCATATTTGAATACAAGCTTGACGCAAACCTTATGCTTTCCAGCAGGTCTATTTTCCACAACACCTTCTTTACAAGCATGAAGGGCAGCGGCTGGTCAACACTGCTCCGCGAGATGATACTCATAAACTATACCGTCAGCCCCACCTGCACAATCTTTGCGGGCGACGAAATCTTTATCGGTTTGCTTACCGATGGCACCAATGCGGGCGTATACGGCCCCGGCTTCTCCCCTTCGGGGATTGATGAAAATAGGGTCATTGCAGGGTTTACCTACAAGCTTACACCGGAGATTTCAATAACTCCGCAGTATATTTACTCCAACACCTGGCCTGCGACCGCAGGAGTCGGCAATTCCGCTATAGCCGGAGTTCCCTCTCTCTCCGCGCATAACTTCTACCTGACGGTGGGCTATACAATGAAGTGCTTTTAGGAAAGTGATTATCCGCCACCTATGGCGGCGAGACCTCGTCCGCCCTTAAGGGCGAGACGGGCACAGATTTTTAAGGGGCGGCTGA
Source organism: Candidatus Firestoneibacteriota bacterium (assembly GCA_037141215.1). GTDB lineage: Bacteria > Oederibacteriota > D2-FULL-39-29 > D2-FULL-39-29 > CAIOVX01 > JBAXDA01. The sequence continues at coordinate 684 of JBAXDA010000129.1, forward strand.
GAAATCAGCCGCCCCTTTGATTAGAAGGATTAGGGTGAAGCGATTAAACAGATTAGAACCAAAGTGAAACGAGAGGTGCTGGATTACACAGATTAACGCCAGAATCCTTTTAACTGCCTGCCCTAATCAATCAGTGAATTAAAGCTGATTGAAGCTAATCTAATTTGCGTATCTCTTTATTCTAATCTCTTTTTGTGATCATGGCGTAGCCATTGTTAACTTATATGTACGCCAGTAATAACAATCAAAATATGACTTATTGAGAACGCCTACTGTTTTTGCTAAAATGATTCAACTAAAAGATTACAAAGTGAGATTAGAGTGACAAGATTTAACAGATTAAATCTATAACACAATCAGTTTAATTGTTTTACTCTAATCTATCAGAGAAGGATTCAATAATCTATTTCATAAGGAGGATTATACATGAAATTTGGATTCGGTGACTGGGGTGTCTGGGCCGCCTATGCTATATCAATAGCGAGCGTGGCGATTTGCATTATTTATGGAATAGTGAAATGGAATAAAAACGCCAAATAGCGGCTTTGCCGCTTGATTAAACAGATTAGGGTAAAACGATTACGCAGATTAGGTACAGCGATTACGCAGATTAGGATGAAGCGACAAGAAAGACGATTAGAAGATTAGAAGATTGGCAAAATACTCTAAACATCCAAGCATCTTCTTTTAAGGGGGGGACAAATATGTATCTGATAATAGTTGTAGCTGTCTATCTTCTGATCACAGCATACCTGGGCTGGCTGGGCTTCAAGCAGACCAGCAACGCGGCGGACTATCTGGTCGCGGGCAGGAAACAGCATCCGGTAATTATGGCGCTCTCCTACGGCTCTACCTTTATCAGCACTGCGGCCATTATCGGCTTTGGCGGTGTAGCAGCAGTCCTTGGTATGGGACTGATGTGGCTTACCGCGCTTAACATCTTCGTCGGAATATTTATAGCTTTCGTTGTCTTCGGAAAACGCACGCGCGCTATGGGCTTGAACCTTGACGCGCACACCTTCCCGGAATTTCTCGGCAAAAGATTTGATTCAAAATTCCTCCAGACTGCTTCAGGACTCCTTATATTTATCGGCATGCCCATATACGCGGGTTCCGTGATGATAGGCGGCTCTACTTTTATGAGCCAGTATCTCGGCGTTGAATACGGCTTGGCCCTGCTTATCTTCACTTGCGTTGTCGCCGTTTATGTAATTTTTGGCGGACTCAAAGGCGTGATGTACACGGACGCTTTCCAGGGCGGACTTATGCTTTTCGGAATGGCAGTCCTGCTTTATTATGTTTACTCTTCAATCGGGCAGGGAGTAGCGGGAGCGCACCAGCAATTAACTGATATGGCAGGACTTGTTCCCAAAGCTCTTGTGGACCAGGGACACCGCGGCTGGACCTCTATGCCTGCTTTTGGTTCAAAGATCTGGCAAATGATTACCCAACTCGCGCTCGGCGTCGGCATCGGCGTTGTCGCCCAACCCCAGCTCGTCGTCCGCTTTATGACGGTAAAAAGCGGGAGAGAAATTAACAGGGCTGTTCCCATAGGAGGTTTCTTCATTCTTATGATGGTCGGGGTCGCCTATACGGTCGGCGCGCTGACCAATGTCTATTTCAACAATAACCCGGAATATAAAACAATTTCTATTGAAGCCGTCAAGATGGAAGCAGCAAAAAAGGCCGGCGTTCCATATATAGCGCCCGCGACTGCCGTGCCTGCGGTACCTTCGGCATCTTCGACACCTGCACCGTCAATGACGCAGGCAAACGCCCTTATAAAACCTGCAGTAGTAGTAACAATAGAAGCGAAAATAACATCTCCCGCCCCGTCTACCGTAACTGCCGCGGTAAAACCGGCAGCGCCAAAATCAATAAAACCCGGCGTTCCGCTTACGGATGCTATTATCCCTCTTTTCATCACCAAGGCAATGCCAGGATGGTTCGCGCCAATTTTCCTTGTGACTCTGCTTGCGGCGGCAATGTCAACGCTTTCCTCACAGTTCCACACAATGGGAACAGCCATCGGCAGAGATGTCTTTGAACAGGGGCTCGGGAAAAAAGGAAACACCCTGCTTATCACAAAAGTAGGCATGACGGCCTCAATTGTCATAAGTTTACTTCTCGCTTACGGACTGCCTCTTTTCTTTGAACAGGGCGCCGGTATAATAGCCATAGGTACGGCGCTTTTCTTCGGCATCTGTGCGACAGCTTTCTCTCCGATGTATTTCCTGGGACTCTTCTGGAAGAGAGCTACCAAACAGGGCGCCATCTGGGGCTTCATATTGGGCCTTTCAACCTGCCTCTTCTGGCTGCTTTTCATTCAGGTAAAAGAGTCAAAACCTCTGGGACTTTGCAAGCTGCTCTTTGGAGCCGACACGCTCGCGGGAAGTTCAAATCTTCAATACCTTGACCAGATGGTAGTATCGCTTCCGGTATCAATAATAATCACCGTCCTGGTAAGTCTGATGACAAAACCTCCAAATAAAAAGCATTTGGATAAGTGTTTTAAAAATGTTGGTAAATAACGATTACACTGATGTAAAGCTATTGATTGCACTGATGAAACAAAGCCCTGTGCCTTTTGAAGTGCAGGGTTCTGTTTTCTTGATTACATTTGATTTTTTTAGTAAAGTTGTTGAACAGTTTGGCTTTACAGCTTTATCAGTGTAATCAAATGGCGAAGCTGTAATCAGTGTAATCATTTTGCCGAAGGCAAAAAGGAGCGATATATGTTCTGGCAGATAGAACTTGAAACGATTGCACGCGCTAAGCTTGCTGAAAACAAAAAGATAGATTTTGACAAGTACTTCACAAGCACCAAAACATACGATTACACTCTTTAAATCTGTGTAATCTCTTCACCCTAATCTCTTTTGTAATCATCTTGCCGAAGGCAAAAAGGAGCGATCACATATTCCGGCAAATAGAACTTGAAACAATTACAATCTTTAAATCCGTTTAATCCAGCACCTCTCGTTTCACTTTGGTTCTGGACCATGGTCGCTTTACAGTAATCTTTTAAATCAATCGCAGAAGGAGCGATATATGTTCTGGCAGATAGAACTTGAAACAATCTCTCGCCCCAAGCTTGAGAAACTCCAGTTGGAGCGCCTGAATAAAACGCTCAAGCTTGTTTCAGAAAATGTTCCTTTCTACAAAAAAGCCCTGAAAAAACACAAGATTACGCCTTCCTCAATTAAACGCGTCAGCGATATTGAAAAACTTCCTTTTACTACAAGAGAGGATCTGCAGGCAAACTACCCCGAAGGCCTTCTTGCCTGCGGCAGAGAAGATGTTGTGCGCCTGCATACTTCAAGCGGAACAACCGGGAAACCCAAGGCGGTATTCTTTACAAAACAAGATCTTGATAATTCCGCAAACCTTATCGCGAGGTGCCTCGTGGCAACCGGCTGCACCAAGCATGATGTCCTTCAGAATATGATGTCCTACGGGCTCTTTACCGGCGGGCTTGTAATGCATTACGGCGCTGAAAAACTCGGCATGCTCATCATCCCCTCAGCCATCGGAAACACCGAAAGGCAGATAATGCTTATGCAGGATTTTGGGACTACCACAATACATTTGACCCCGAGTTACGCGCTCTATCTGGCTTCCATCTTTGAGCAGAAGGGCATAAACCCCGGAAAAGATCTGAAACTCAAGCGCGCTTTTATGGGGGCTGAACCCTACACGGAAGAGACCAGAACAAAACTTGAAACCTCTCTCGGAATAGATGTTTTCAACTCCTACGGGCTCACGGAAATGAACGGTCCCGGCGTCGCTTTTGAGTGTACCGAGAAGAACGGCATGCATATCTGGGAAGACAATTTTATCGCTGAGATCATAGATCCCGTTACCGATAAATCCGTTCCGGAAGGCGAATACGGAGAGCTTGTTCTTACCACCATTAACAGAGAAGGTATGCCCATACTTAGATACAGAACCAGGGATATAACCGCCGTTTTCACTGAGAAATGCAGGTGCGGGAGGACCCATAGAAGGATAAGGCGGATCAAAGGAAGAGCCGACGATATGTTTATCATACGCGGGGTAAACATCTATCCCCAGCAGGTTGAGCGTGTGCTTATGGGTGTTAAAGGCGTGGGAAAGAATTATCAGATACTTCTTGAGGCAAATGACGAGATGACGGTAAAAGTAGAATTCGCCAAAGAAAGCTTTGACGGCAACCTTGACCACTTGAAAGCGCTGAAGGGAAACATTCAGACAGCTCTTCGCGCCGAAATACTTGTAAAGCCGGTCATTGAACTCTCCGAGCCGGGAACTCTGCCGGTGAGCGAAGGCAAAGCAAAGCGCGTCATTGATAATAGAAAAGTTTTTTGACGCGCTTGATTACACAG
>JBAXDA010000130.1:0-5047 GCA_037141215.1 Candidatus Firestoneibacteriota bacterium
CTTCGGGCACTACCAATTTATTATAGCTTACATTATGGAAGGTGGCTCTACCAGCCATCAAAAACGATAACTGATAACTAATTGCTGATAACTGATACATTAAACCTCTACAAACGGCGAAAAGTGATTATATACAATAGAAAAATAAAAATCAATCATAAACCTTGGGTTTTCGACCTTTGGTTTAGGTTTTTCTATCAGTTATTAGCTATCAGCAATTAGTTATTGAATTTAATGGGCCCGAGAGGACTCGAACCTCCTACCTACTGCTTAGAAGGCAGTTGCTCTATCCTGATGAGCTACGGGCCCGGCTTGAAGCAATTTCTGACAACTAATTACTGCTTAACACCTGTTTTATCAGTTTAATCATTCTGCCCTTAAGAAATCCCCGACTTCTTTCTCTTTTGTTCCAAGAAGATGCCTGAGCTTTTTCAAAGCGCGAAGTTCTATTTGTCTTACCCTCTCCCTGCTTATCTTGTAAATATTTCCTGTTTCTGCGAGGCTGTGAGCCGCCCCGTTCTTGAGCCCGAAACGCAGCTCCAGGACTCTGCTCTCTCTGCTGTTCAACATAGATAAAATCTTGTCAATGCTTTCTGTCTGCATGGTGGTTATATGCGACTCCGAAGGAGTCATTGAGCTCCTGTCCTCTATAATATCTTCAATGCTTCTCTTGTCATTCTCGTCCGGGCTGTACAGGTCAAGCGATATAGGCATTTCAGATATTTCAATGATCTTTCTGGCTTTTTCAACCGTCAGCTTGAGTTTCTTGGCTACTTCGTCAATGTTGGGCTCTCTGCCCAGCTTTTGCGCCATACCGCTGGTAATTTTTACATATTTATTTAGTATTTCAATTATGTGCGCGGGAAGATGTATAGATCTGCCCTGGCTTGAAAGAGCCCTGATAATATATTGTTTTATCCACCAGGTCGCATAAGTGGAGAACCTAAAACCTTTCTGAATCTTGAATTTTGCCACTGCCTTTATAAGTCCGAGGTTCCCTTCTTCTATCAAGTCCATGATGGAAACACCGAAGCGGGTGTATCTCTTTGCTATATTCACGACCAGTCGTAAGTTTGAATTTATGATTATCTTTTTTGCCTGATTGTCTTTCAACGCTTTTTTAAAGAGCCTTACCTCATCCTCCTGAGTTAACAGAGGGAATTTACCTATTTCGCTCAGGTATATCTTTAAAATGTCTCCGGCAAAGGTTTTTTTCTTCTCAAACTCTATAACTTGCGCCGGTATTTTCTTTTTTTTCATATCAATACCTTATGGTGAATCCTTTAAGAGTTTGGCAGCTGCCGGAAAATTTCATTTCTACCTCGTTTATACTTGAAGCCAGAGGGCCTTTGCTAAGCACTTCGCTGAGCTTCTCTATCTGTTCCTTCCCGCCTTCAACTTCAAGAAAAACTTTGTTGCCTGCTGGAAGATTTTTTACATAGCCGGACAACCCAAGCTTAATTGCTTCCCTTTGCGCATAAGCCCTAAAGCCTACGCCCTGCACCCTTCCGGTAACGGTAATCTCAGCGCAAGAATTATCATGCATATTCTCAGCGTACGCCTCCAAGACTGAAATAAAACAGCTCAGAGTAAGTTATTCCGAAAATTACGGTGTTGTCAATTATTTCATTAAGATAAGGATAAGTTGTAATCCTTTTAAGTCCTTTCAGGTACAAATCAAAGTTCACATTCTTGGACAGTCTTAACCGGCCTCCGACATTTAAATCACTGCCGTCGTATTCAGCCATAACATTAAATACGGGATGAACAGGATAAGATATTCCTAAAAAAAACATATTGAATCTTTGAGTTCCCGCCCCTGCTACCAGCCTGAGACCTCCGAGCCAGGAAAATTCCTTGTCAACGGAGAAGAACACATTGTTTCCTTCAAACCCCGCTCCCGCATTGCAAAAAGAAGCATCTTCTGTCATAAGCCTGACTTTGAGGTTATAGGTCAGCGCTTTTGAGATAGATTCCAGAGTCGTAGATCTGTCAAAATCCGTCCTGAGCCCAAACTCGAAAAGCGAAAAGAAACCATAAGTATATTTAATCTGATACCTGTGAAGAGAAAAAGCCTGTTCATTCGCGGAAAGCGTGTTGCCTGACGGAATGTTCATCAGTCCTGTCGGTCCGTTATAAGAGGCACCCAAGTCAATCGCGGCTGCCGGAGCTGAGATCACAGCCAGCAAAAATAAAATCGGGGCGATCCGATTTGAACGGACGACCCCCTGGTCCCGAACCAGGTGCTCTAGCCACCTGAGCCACGCCCCGATGTTTTTGCCGGCATATATTTTAAACTCGGCTGTTAAGAGCCGTAGTTCAAATTGAAACTTTTTCACAATTTAACCTTTTCCAGGGACTTTAGCAAAGTCATTGCCGGGTAGTCCGTAAGGTCATAATGAAGAGGTGTAACCGCTATCATATTTCTTTCTATTGCTTCAAAGTCCGTGCCGTTTTCTTTTTCGTAAGAAGGCTCCATGCCCCCAAGCCAGTAGTAGCTTCTGCCCCTCGGGTCCAGCCTCTTTAAAAACATATCACGGTAGATGCGTTTCCCCTGCTTAGAAATAATAATACCTTTTATTCGGCTTCTCGCAACATTCGGAATGTTGACATTCAAAAATACATTGCCTGGCAACCCTTCTTTTAGTATTTTTCTGCAAAGATAGCGGATATATTCGGCTCCCGCCATATACTTGCAGTTCTTCCTGTCCCCCATAGAGATTGCAATAGAGGGTATCTTCAGAAGAGTTCCTTCAAGCGCCGCGCTGACAGTTCCGGAATAGGTTATATCATCACCGAGATTAGGTCCGTTATTTATGCCGGAAACCACAAGATCGGGCCGCTTGCTATTTAAAAGACCGTAAACTCCGAACATTACGCAATCGGTCGGCGTTCCGTCAACCGCTACCGAAGTTTTGTTGATATGCTGCACCCGTAAAGGGTGGTTAAAAGTAATTGAATGTGCTGCCGCGCTTCTTTCACCGCTGGGAGCGACAGTATAAACAGTCCCCAGGGGTTTAAGTATTTTTGCAAGCGCTTTTATTCCGGGCGCATCTATTCCGTCGTCATTTGTAATAAGTATTTTTGGCGCCATACAACTAAAGAAAATACCATATCCGGACTGATTTTTCAATACATATAAAGTATTCCGCTTTGCCCCTGAGAAATCAGCTTCTCCTCCATGTGAAAAAGGAAACTTTCCTTTTCGATTATTCAGGTGTTAAGGGTTTCAAGATTTGAGGAGATGAAATTATTTGGTCGGGGCGATCCGATTTGAACGGACGACCCCTTGCACCCCAAGCAAGTGCGCTAGCCACCTGCGCCACGCCCCGACGAGCAGTAATTTTATCACTATATAGCGTTAATATCAAGAATTAATTGAGTCCTTGAGGCTCTGGAGTTTTTTCTTTAGTTTGTTGACGGTGTCTAAAAGCTCGGCTTCCCTAAAATTTATCTCCATCTGCGGGTGGGTTTTCTTCGCCTCTTTTAATTCATTGAGCCTGTTCTTGGCCCCGGCAATTGTAAACTTTTCCGCATAAAGAAGTTTTTTTATAAGAACCACCATCTCAACATCTTTTTTTCTATAAGACCTCTGGCCTCCAATGCTTCTTACCGGTTTCAATATTTTAAACTGCTTCTCCCAGTAGCGCAGGATATAGGGCTTCACCATTGTTATTTCGCTGACTTCACTGATGGTGAAAAACAGTTTATCCGGTATTATTATCTCAGCCATCGGAGCTGTTGATACAGTTTTATTTTCATTCATTTACGCCTGCTCCTGCTCAATAAGATCCTTGAGCATTTCACTTGGTTTAAAAGCGGTTACTGTTTTTGCCGGTATCAGGACTTTTTCCCCGGTTTTAGGGTTTCGCCCCATTCTCTCTCTTTTCTGCCGGATAATAAAGGTGCCAAAGCCGCTAATCTGTACTTTGTCCCCTTTTTTAAGGGAGTTAACAATAGAATCTATAAAGGTCTGGACTGTATTCTTGGCCACCTTGCCGTTTATTCCCAGCTCTATGACTTTTTTCACGAGATCAAGCTTTGTTACTGTCATACACTTCCTCACTCGCCGCGTTGCGGCTTCGCTGATTACATAGATTATCAAAAGAGATTACTCAGATTAAATCAGCTTGTTGTCTATTTTTTGTTTCGAATTTATTCTTATATACCTGCTTCCCTCTTCAACTTCCTTCCCATCAGTTTCGCGACAGCATTTTTTGGGTCCTTTCCCTTAAAAAGAATCTCGTACATTTCATTTACAATTGGCATTTCAACTTTAATCCTTTTGGCTAGCCGGTAGCAGGCTTTGGTTGTTGTTACGCCTTCCGCAACCATATTCATGGAAGAGAGGATTTTTTCCAGCTTTTCACCCTTGCCAAGCCTTTCGCCTACAGCCCTGTTTCTTGAATGCCTGCTCATGCAGGTTACAATTAGGTCTCCTGTTCCTGAGAGTCCGTTGAGCGTTTCCTGCCTGGCCCCGAGTTTCAAAGCCAATCTCTTGATTTCAGCCAGTCCCCTTGTCATAAGGGCCGCTACGGTGTTATCTCCCAGTTCCAACCCGTCAAGGACGCCTTTTGCCAGCGCTATCACATTTTTTACCGCACCGCCTATCTCAACGCCGGTTACATCCGAGGAAGCATAAACTCTGAAATACTCGGAAGAGAATACCTTTTGCAGTATTTCCGAGGTTTTTATGGCTCCGGAAGCTATAACAACCGCTGTCGGGACTTTTTTGCCTACCTCTTCCGCATGGCTTGGCCCTGAAAGTACCGCAATTCGATTGCCGGTTTGCAATGTGCCCTTTATAGTTTCTGACATTCTTTTCAGAGTTATTATATCAAGCCCCTTTATTACACTTACAATTACAGCCTTGGACGGGACTCCGGTTTTTTTCATAATAACCAGTATATTCCTTAAGAATTTTGAAGGTACGGCAAGGACTACAACCTCAGCTCGATGCAAGGCGGTGGTCATTGAAGCCGTTACTTTCAGACCGGGCGGTAGTTTCACTCCCGGCAGAAAGCGTTTATTTTCCCGCTTTCTTTCT
>JBAXDA010000131.1:0-5016 GCA_037141215.1 Candidatus Firestoneibacteriota bacterium
ATGGTGATAGAGAAGGCTCTTGTGAAGCTCAACTCACCTGCGTTTAAGTATTTCGCGGCGAATAGGGCGAAATGGGGTGCAGGTGACTTCTTTACCTCCCCCGGTCCTCGTCAGCTCTGGGGGCCTGTCTGCAACCAGATGCCGATGACTGTGGCCTTGAACCAGGAATACTCAAAACTGGAATTTAAGATATAGCTACAATGCGTTTAAAAATAAAAGGGCCCGGTATTCCGGGCCCTTATTATGTGAACAGTCGTATTTTCCACTTTATAAACCTTACAAACTTTACGAACTTTACGAACGTCCTTTACTTTACAAACCCTTACAAACTTTATAAACGTTATGAACTCTTAAGTCTAGTGTTTACTTCTATACAACATCTTTATCCCCGGGCCGTCGTGAATGACTTTGCTGTGAGGATCTGTTTTCTGCCCGCCCCATCTTTTGTTCTTGTTGCCGCCCCTGCGTTTGTTATTCCAGCTGTCGGTATTTGACTGCGCTCCCGTTACCAGTCTCTCGGTGGGCATCATCGGATGCGAGGCAATGGGTATCTGGGATCTCAATATCTTTTCAATTGCCTTAACATCATCGCCCTGATCGGGAGTAGCGAGGGAGATGGCATGGCCTTTTTTCCCTGCCCTGCCGGTCCTGCCTATCCTATGGACGTAATTCTCGGGATCGTCGGGAATATCGTAGTTCATAACAAGTTCAATATCTATGACATCTATGCCGCGCGCTGCTATATCCGTCGCCGCGAGTATCCTGTATCTGCCGGACTTGAAACCTTCAAGCGCTTCTTTTCTCTGTCCCATAGACCGGTCGGAATGTATCTCTGCCGCCCTGTGTCCCATGGCCCGGAGAGTTGAAGTGATTTTTTTTGCCCCTCTCTTGGTGCGCGTGAAAAGTAATACCGAGCCCGTATACTGCTTTAAGAGCTCGTTCAAAAGTTTATTTTTCAAGTCTTTTTTAACGACGAATAGCTCTTGAGAAACTGTTTCCGCAGCGGTGCCTGAAGGCGCAATCTCGGTGCGGAGAGGAAGATGCATGTATTTTTTTGCTATATCGAATATTGCAGCCGGCATAGTTGCGGAGAAGAGCAGAGTCTGCCTTTCCTTGGGTATCATTCTGATTATGCTTTCTATCTGAGGAAGGAAGCCCATATCCATCATTCTGTCTGCTTCATCCAGCACAAGAACTTCCACATCTTTCACCTGTACCGTTTTTCTCTGGAGATGGTCGTTCAGTCTTCCGGGAGTCGCTATAATTATCCTCGGCTGCTGGCTTAAAGCCTTTATCTGCCCGAACATCGGCACTCCGCCGATAAGGACGACAGATTTGATTTTGAAAGAAGGGCCGAATTTCGCCAGTGTTTCTTCCACTTGCAGGGCCAATTCCCTGGTGGGGACCAGAACCAGTCCCTTGCCTTTTCCCTGCGCAAGGCGCTGGATCATGGGAATTCCAAAAGCAAGGGTTTTACCGGTGCCGGTTTGAGCGACGCCAATTATATCTTTGCCTTCGATAGCCTGCGGAATTGCTTTTTCCTGGATCGGGGTAGGGACTGTGAATTTGAGTTTGCCGAGTATTTCCAAGATTCCCGGGGCTATGCCCAGGCCGTAAAAACCGTTTGTGTTTTGTGTCATAAGGTATATTAGCATTAAAAATGGCGAAATGACAGAGAAATATTGAAACTTTGAGGTTTCTGCGCCTGCGCTTGTGTTTGGTAAACGCTTCAGAGTTGAATCCGGGATAATAAAAGGCGTTAACTGCAAGAAAAACATTTATCCTTCTGCTCTTTCGGGTGTTTCCTGTTGATTTTTAAGGGGTCTTATGCTAAAATAAACCTTCAAAAATGTGCCATCCGGAGGCGGGATGCTTTTATTCCCTGTTTTTGCAATAATAGCGATAATAGCTGCCCTGCTTGTAGTTACGCTAAAAAGTACGATGCATTGCGCCCTGTTCCTGGCGCTCTTTCTCTTAAGCGTCTCGGGGATTTTCTTCACGCTTGACGCGGATTTCCTCGGAATTGTCCAGATACTTGTATATGTAGGCGGCATCATTGTGCTTATTCTTTTTGCCGTAATGCTTACCTCGAAAGTCCAGAGCACTCTTCTGGAGCAGACAAACAGCCAGAAGGTGCCTGCGGTACTTATAAGCCTGGCGCTTATTGTAATATTATCTGTTGCCGCCTTCAAAACTTTTCTACCTGCTACTTTTTATGCCGCGGAACCCGGCGGCACTATCCGTGAAACCGGAAGACTGCTTATGACGGTGTATGTTTTGCCCTTTGAGCTCGCGTCCATTATCCTGCTTGTTGCCCTTATCGGGGCCATTCTCCTTGCCGGAAAGAGGGGGGAATAGAATGTTTTTGATACCTTTCATAGTTGTTTCTGCGATCATCTTCGCAATTGGCGTCTACGGCGCTCTGACCAGGCGGAATGCCATTGCCATTCTCATGTCTCTTGAACTTATGTTAAATGCGGCAAATATAAATCTTGTTGCTTTTAATAAATTCCTTAACCTGGAGAATAATCTCGGGATAATTTTTCCCCTATTTGTAATTACCATTGCCGCGGCCGAAGCGGCAATTGGACTGGCCCTGATACTTTCAATGTACAGGCAGTTTAAGTCCGTATATATTGAAAAAATAAATCTGATGAAATGGTAGGTTGACTTGCTTAAATTAGCCTGGCTGATACCTGTTTTCCCACTTCTGGCCTTTGCCGTTAATATCTTTTTCGGCAAAAGACTGAAAGGTCTTTCTGCGTACCTGGGTATAACCGCCATAGCGGCGTCTTTTCTAATTTCACTGGGAATCTTCTTTTCTCTGCTTCACGGACATGCCGCTACCGAGGTGAATTTGAACTGGCTTTCTCTCGGCGGATATAATTTCGGCATGGGGGTGCTGGTTGACGGCCTCACCGCTGTTATGCTTATCGTTGTCACCCTGGTCAGCCTGCTCGTTCAGATATATTCTATCGGCTATATGCGGGGTGATCCTCGCTATCCCAGGTATTACGCATTCCTCGGGCTTTTCACCTTTTCCATGCTGTTTCTCGTGGTCGCTAATAATTTTGCCCAGATTTATATCTCCTGGGAACTGGTCGGCGTAAGTTCTTACCTGCTTATCGGTTTCTGGTATGAAAAGAAATCGGCTTCGGACGCGGGCAAGAAAGCTTTCATTACGAATAAAATAGGAGACTTCGGATTCTCTATCGGCATTATGATGATCTTTGCTTACTGCGGGACTCTCAATTTCAACGAGGTCAGCGTTTGCATCAGGAACGGCGCGATGGCCGGACCGGTGCTCACAACGGCCGCGATACTTGTTTTCTGCGGGGCGATCGGCAAATCAGCGCAATTTCCCCTGCATGTCTGGCTGCCTGATGCGATGGAAGGCCCGACTCCTGTTTCTGCGCTTATCCATGCCGCGACGATGGTTGCCGCCGGCGTGTATCTTATTGCCAGAACTTATTTTCTTTACGATGCTTCTCCCACGGCAGCGGCTGTAGTTGTTTATGTGGGTGTCTTTACGGCGTTTTTTGCCGCGACGATGGCTCTTGTTGCGAATGACATTAAAAGAGTCCTGGCTTTTTCCACGGTCAGCCAGCTCGGTTTTATGGTTATGGCTCTTGGAGCGGGAGGCTTTACCGCAGGAATGTTCCATCTTACAACTCACGCTTTTTTCAAAGCCCTGCTCTTCCTGGGCGCAGGCTCGGTCATTCACGGAGCTGCTACTCAGGATATCAGAGAAATGGGCGGCCTCTCAGGTAAAATGAAAATAACTATGGTTACTTTTTTTATAGCATGCCTGGCTATCTCGGGCATCCCGCCTTTTGCCGGCTTCTATAGCAAGGATGAAATCATGGTCGCGGTTTTTAATTACAGCAAGCCTGTATTTTTTATAGCAATTTTCACGGCGTTCATGACTGCGTTCTATATGTTCAGACTTTTCTTTATGACCTTCACGGGAGAGATGAGAACGAAGCTCCATCCTCACGAATCGCCTTTGGTAATGACCGTGCCGCTTATGATTCTGGCTGTGCTTTCTATAACTGCCGGCTGGCTCTTTATGCAGCACCATGCGTTTGCTTCACTGGTCCACTACAGGGAAGTGCTGGGAGAAGAGGGGAATCGCGCGGTTATGTTTACCTCGGTCTTCGCGGCGTTCTTTGGCATCGCGCTTTCCTCGGTAATTTACTATTTTAAACTTTTCCCTTCTCTAAAGGAAAGATTCCCTTCCATTCACAAATTATTAATAAACAAGTACTATGTGGACGAATTTTATGACGCGGCGTTTATACGGCCAATACTGAAATTCTCAAATACCGTTTTCAAGTTTGATGTGAAGGTCATAGACGGCGCGGTTAATAATACCGGAATAATAAATATTATTTTGAGCAAGTTGCAGAACATCTTTGACAAGGCGGCCGTGGACGGCGCCGTAAACGGCGCGGGAAACCTTACGAGGAAGGGCGGAGAGTTTCTAAAACGAATCCAGACCGGTTTCGTGCAAAATTATCTGCTGGTCATTGTTTCCGGACTTGTAATAGCGGTAATTGTAGTGATGGTATTCTGAAAAGAGATTAAACAGATTAGGGTGAAACGATTAAAAGGATTAAATAAGGTAATCAATCAGCCTAATTGTTCTTAGTAAGTAGTTGTTCGTTTTTGTTTGTTGTTTGTTGTAATTATTTGTTGTTGTTGTTCTTGTTGTTTGTTGTAATTATTTGTTGTTGTTGTTCTTGTTGTTTGTTGTTTGTTGTTTGTTGTTTGTTGTTTGTTGTCTTAATCTGTGTAATCTCTTTTAGAAATCTGTGTAATCATGGGAAATATCAGTGAGTCATTATCAGAGGATATTTCCCGTGTAATCGCTTTTAGGAACCCATGAACCATTCGCAAAAGCTCAGGTTCAGGGCCGTGGCACATGAACCACTCGTAAAAACTCGGGTTCAGTACCGTGGTCTGTGTAATCATGGGAAATATCAGTGAGTCATTATCAGAGGATATTTCCCGTGT
>JBAXDA010000132.1:0-5013 GCA_037141215.1 Candidatus Firestoneibacteriota bacterium
TATAACGAACTTCCACCTGCCGGAATCAACAAACCTTATACTGGTATGCGCCTTTGCCGGAAGGGAAAAAATACTTAACGCCTATAAAGAAGCTATTGGCAGTGGCTATCAGTTCTACAGCTACGGAGATGCAACTCTCATCATTTAACCTAAAAACTGCATGAAATGAATGGTCTAAGCTAAACAGCCTAACTGCTTGCATATCAGCCTATTTACAGCAAAGAGAGATAAATATTATAGATAGGTAGTTGCTATTTGAAAAAGAAAAAATAAAAACCGGTGTCTTGATAAGGAGTGTTGCGAAGAGAAGACCTGAGGCAGTTTATACGCAGGATATATTCTAGGCATACAGCAAGTCTCAAGTCTTTGAGATATCAACTTAACATAATATATCTTATGGGAATAATATTTCGTTTGACTGTTTCTACGCATACGCCTGATGAACCCCTTCTTTGTAATGCGCAGCAACCAGCGTTGAGTCTCGTTTAATACATCATTCATAAACATTACTAAACGGAAATCTTAAGTAAAAGCCGGATCCTTCAGACCTCATTCTATTCATGTTCCCTAATCTGATTGTTTTGTAGCTTCATTAAAGGTCAATAAAGTAGTTTTAGGCGTTTTTACGCTTAAATCAGCTTTTTGTTGTGTTTGGGCTCCTGGAACCGGCCAAACAAAGCCATTAAGATGCTTCTTGCCGGCAACTTTAAGTCTAAACTACCCCATTTTTTATAAAAAAAGCATATTTTGTTCTGATTTTAGACTCCTTTATCCTCTCCAGGATTGCGTTAAAGCAGGGTATAAATGCAGTTGTGTAAGAATGCTTTCCCAAAGAATATAACTCGTTTAAAGCTAACCTGGATTGAAATATGACCCATGTTTAAACGAAAATAACAGCATAATGCAACTTTTTGTGAAAATGGAAGAAATATATTTCAAAATATATTTTAGTTTTATTCACTGCGATAAGCTCAGAAGCGCAATATATATGTCAAATATGTCAACAATACGTATCCAAGCGCTCAATCTGTATTATTGTCATAAATGTAAAAAATGCACAAATGAAGCAATTATGTAGAATAGTTAGAATGATTTTGCGAAGAATAGCTCTTTAAGTCCGGAGTTCTTCGAGATATTCTTGTTTCTTCAGAGGGAATGTCTTACTTTCGGGTAACCGAGTAGCATAATGCGTCTCTGGGTTTAATAAAAGAGTGCAATTTTATCCATTTTTTCAGGATTCCTTCAAGTTTCATCCCCGATTTTACCAAAACTCTGGCTGAAGCTTTGTTTTCGTTATCACAAGTTGCCCAGATTCTGAATATTGACCTCTCCTTTTTCAATATTTTTATTAAGGAGATTGCCGCCTCGGTTGCAAACCCCTTTCCCCAGAATTTGCGAGCCAGCACATAGCCAATCGAAGCCTTATTTCCTGTAATCCTGGCGGTGATCATGCCTATTAGCTCTCCTGTACTCCGTTTCTCAATTACATAGGGGCATTCATCGCCTTTTAGCATGTTTTTGATTGTTTTTTTGAGGAAGGATCTGACTGTTTGAAGCTGTTTGTGAGGTTTCCAAATCAGGTATTTCGTGACTTTCCGGTCCCTGGCATATTTCTTGAATATGTCGGCCGCATCATCCATTCTGGGCTTACGCAGTACAAGCCTTTTCGTAATTATCCTTCCGGGTATTGTCATAATGCCAATATAGCATATTTGAAGAGTATTTTGCAAGGCAGACTCAGGGGGTTTCTTGACTACTTATTAATAAAAAGGGCGTCCAAAAGGACGCCCTTAGACTCAGAGAACAAATTACTAATTAGAACCGTTTGAGGATGAAGTTGCTGTTGTTACTCTTTTCCTGTAGCTTCGTATTATAAGCAATATCGCTGTTATAATAACAACCCCTCCAATAGCTATAGGAAGAAAGGGAATCTTCTTAACCTTCTTATCTGCCAAATCCATTATATTTGTTGATTCTTTCTTTATTGCCGGAGACGGCTTCTCAGTTTTTCCGGACTCAGGCGCTTGTGCAACAGGCTTTTTTGATATTTGAGGCGTATTTTCCGCCTTTTTCTGCTCCGCAGCCTTTGCTTCTGCTCTTTTCCTTTCGGCCGCCTGGGCAGCCGCTTTTAATTCGGCGGCTTTTGCCTCAGCCTTTTTCTGAGCAAGTGCTAATTCGTCAGTTTTCTTCTGTTCAGCTGCTTTAGCTTCTGCTTTTCTTTGTTCTTCGGCCTGAATAGCCGCAGATTCTTTACCTGTTCTAGCCTTATTTGAGGCTTCTTTGGCCGCTGTTATAGCTTTGTCTGCTGATAGTTTTGCGCTCGAAAAATCTCCTTTAATAGATGCTGAATTGGCCACTGCTATCGCTTCTTCTGCTTCTGCAAGCTTGTCTGATGCAAATTCAGAAGCGCCTGCTTCTTTGGCGTCATTAATATCGTTTTTGCCCTGCTGTACAATGAGTTGCAGTGTATTCCTCATTGCATCGTTTAATGATGTATTGGCTTTCTCTGCCCCATCAATTGCTTTAGTGAAAGCCTTACCGGAAAGAGCAGCTTTAGCGCCAAGAAGAGCAGCATTGCTGTTATCGTAGAGTTCAGGATTAAGAGTGTCCATTTGCAGTGTTTTAGCAAGTTTTGTCGACTCCTCAAGAGCATTTATGTTTTTCTTAGCCATAAAAGGCTCGTAGACAGCCTTCCTTGCGGCTTCAAGGGCTATCCTGGCTTTTGCCTGTGATTCGGAGAAGTTCTTGCCTGTAAATGCTGTTTTTGAAACTGTCAGATAATCGTTCGCTATTTTGTAATTAACAGGAGAATCTACATCTGCGCCTGAGGATTTTGCCGCATTTATCTGATTCTGAGCCTCATTAATGGCATTTTGAGCATTCACAGGAACCGACAGGGTGGCTTTAACGGCAGAATTGGCTCTTTTTGCAAATTCTCTTGCCCTTGAAAAGTCTTTGAATTCAAGGGAGTTTTCTGCAAGTTTAAGGTCAGATTCTGCGGCTAACATTGGTTCTCTTGCAAATTCTTTCGCACCGTATTTAGCAGCTGTATCAAGATCTATTTTTGTGGCTTTTATCAACGAGTCTGTTTCGTTAAATACTGCTTCTTCCTCTGGCTTCAAATTTGGTCTACTGGAGCAGGCGGATACAAACAACAATGCGGCAACAAGAACCGGCAGCATTTTCTTCATTATACTCCTCCTCAGGAATACTAACCTATTGAAGAATTACAGACCCTGATTTTCGAGGGTTTTAATTAAAACCTCCACCTTTTCGTCGTTTCTTAAATGTGAGTTGTTTTCCCTCTTAAGTTTTGAAACCTCATCCGCTATATTCAGACAGGTTAAAATCGCCACTTTTAGAGAGGAGACATTTGAGGTAGAAGCGGCGATGCTCCTCATTTTAGTATCTACATAACCTGCTATTTCTTTGATGTGAGCTTTGTCTCCGTCACCTTTTATGATATACTCGGCTCCAAAGATATCTACGCAAACGCCGGCCTTATTATCTTCCACTTTAACCTCCTTAGAACTTCAGGTCAAGTTGAATCTTATCAATGGTATCCATTATTTCTTCCATCTGTACTTTAGCTTTGTCTCTCTTTTCTCTGAACTTATTAAGTTCTGACTTTAGGATTTCAAACTCCCTGGCCCTGTTTTTTAGGTCCTCATTCTCTTGCTTAAGACTATTTAACGCATCTATGGCTTTTGTTATTTTCTGTTCAAGAATATCATATTTGTCCATAGCCCCGCCTTGCCGCGAACTTAGCGGCCGGTTACTTTCTGACTGTAACGCCAAAACTATTTATTACCCCGTTAACCAGCCTGCCGTTCACTTCATCGACAGTTTTATCTGTTAAAGTTCTGCCCGCATCTCTGAAAACAATTGAATAAGTAAGGCTCTTTTTTCCCGGACCTACTTGTTCCCCCTCATAGACAAAGACCAGCGCAGCTTTTTCAATCAGCGGTTCCTGCAATGACAGTATGTGGGCAGTAATTCTTTCCGCCTCAAGACCCGCCGGAACGACAAACGAGGTGTCTCTGCGGATTGAGGGAAACTTCGGCAAAGCCGTGAATTTTCTGGTAAAATCAGCGCCTTGTAACAGGGCCGGAAGCGAAAACTCGGCAAAAAATACTTCCTGCTTTAAATCGAAGTTCTTTAAGATATTCTTCTTTACTTCCCCAAAGTACCCTGCTTCTCTTCCGTTTACCAGCACTTCGCAAGATCTTCCCGGTTCGCAAATCTCTACGGCTGCCTGTTTGATTTCAAGTATTATTCCCAGCCCATTCAGAAAACCTTCAACAAGGCCTTTAAGGTAGAAAAAGCCCGCGTCCTCAGGTTTGTTGAGCCAGCTTTCTTCGTTCATATTGCCTGTTATTATTATACCCAGGTTTTTGTGTTCATCTGCTTTTCCACTAAACACATTCCCTGTTTCGAATAATTTTATATTCCTATTGCCCTGACTTACAACATTTCTTACAACATTACCCAGCAGTCCGGGAAACAAGGAGGGCCTCATTACATTCCATTCATCCGTTAGAGGATTTAAAAGTTCCAAGCAATCACAAAAAGAACTCTCTTTCGCTATACCTGCTTTTGCAAACCAGCCTTTGGGCATAAAGCCCCAGTTTACCGCTTCCCACATCCCCCTCATAACCAGTTCATTCTTTAAGGTGTCTTCAAACTTGGTCGACGGTACGGAAGCAAAGAGTCCTGCTTTAGGCACTCTATCTGCAATATTTTCATAGCCATACACCTGCGCAATTTCTTCTATCATATCAATTTCACGGCTAAGTTCAACTCTGAAGCTCGGTACATCGGCCGAAAACCCCTGAGCATCTTTTTCGGTTATCTTAAAGCCGAGTCTGACAGCAATATCCAGCATCTCGGAGTTATTTATATCGGCCCCGAGAAGCTTTCTCACACGCTCAAATCTGGTTCTGACTGAAACCGGTTTCTGTTTCACAGGGTAAGCATCAAGCATGCCTTTCAAAATTATTCCGCCGCAAATAT
>JBAXDA010000133.1:0-5006 GCA_037141215.1 Candidatus Firestoneibacteriota bacterium
AAATTGAAGGTTATCAAAGCTTTGCAGAAGAAATACAGGACGGTCGCAATGGTCGGTGACGGAATAAATGACGCTCCCGCGCTCACGCAGGCGGATGTGGGGATAGGCCTTTCCACCGGAACCGATATCGCTATAGAATCAGCGGATGTAGTGCTCATAAAAGGCGATCTAAAGAAAGTGCTTGAGCTGATAAAAATGTCAAAGCGCACGATGAGAATAATAAAACAGAACCTCTTCTGGGCTTTTTTCTATAATGTTATTGGCCTTCCCATTGCGGCAGGCGTCTTGATTCCGCTTAACGGCTTTACGCTAAATCCTATGCTGGCCTCGGCTTTTATGGCGGCAAGTTCGGTCTCTGTAGTCTTGAATTCCCTGAGGATTAGAAAGTCCTAAACTCGCCTCCAAGTTTCTGAACTGAGCCCTTAAACCCAAAATGTAATACATATTATATAGTGTAATACATGAAATAGCTTGACATACTAAATATAGTATGTAATACTATTTGTGGCGGGAGGGCAAAATGACAGCGACTACAATAACTACAAAAGGGCAGGTTGTGATACCTTCTGAAATCAGGAGGAATCATAAACTTGGAGCAGGAACAAGAGTCGTTTTTATTGAGAGGGAAGGCGAGATTGTTATGAAGCCCATTACAAGGGAGTATTTTGAAAATCTTGCCGGAATACTGCCGGGCAAAGGAAAAACTATTAAGGCCCTCTTAAAGGAGCGGGCAGCTGATTTGCAGAAGGAGGAAAGAAGGTGATAAAAATAATAGATTCATATGCAATACTCGCTTTCCTCGAAAAAGAACCCGGGTACCAAAAAGTCACCTCATATTTCTCTTTGGCTGTTGAGAAGGAAGAGAATCTGCTTTTGTCTGCGGTCAACTACGGGGAAGTGTATTACATAGTGCTAAGAGAATACGGAATAGAAAAAGCAAAAGAAATTGAAGAAATGATGAAAGTCCTTCCGATAGATATTGTGGATGTGAATGCTGAGCTTGCAAAGGAAGCAGGTTCCATAAAAGCGCACAAAAAGCTTTCGTATGCAGATTGTTTTGCAGCTGCTCTGGCAAAGGTCAGGAACGGCGAAGTTATAACAGGAGATAAGGAGTTTAAGTGCCTGCAGGGTGAAATCCGGATTGCATGGATATAATCAGGATCTTGCGTTATTAACTTTACAAACCTTACAAACATTAAGAACGTTAAGAACTTTAAGAACGAAGAAGTTCTTTTATAAGATCAAATGCTTCTTTCCTCGTCGTCACATTCCCTATTGCCTGCGCTTCTTTTACCGCATCCAGAAGTTCACCGAGAGGTTTTCCGGGTTTTAGCTTGAATTTTTTCATCACGGCATTTCCGTCTATGAGTTTAGGCAGAGGTATTGCGGAAGCAGTTTTGTAATATTCGGCAAAGAGCCGGGCGATAAGCTGCCTGTGCGTCTCTACATCCGTCTTTTTTACCTTAGGTCCTCTGGCAGAGAGCCGGTCGGCCCAGGAGAGTAGTAAAAGTTCCGCAGTAAAATCGCCCGAGTCGCGGAGAAATCTGTAAAGCGCCCTTTTCGTAATGCTCTTAAGGCCGGCGAGGTAGCCTACGCGGAGATGATTCCTTATTACGGAAACGCCTGCCGCAATCTCGAGATTGCTGAGTTTTAATCTCTTCCCGGCCGCGGCAAATACTTTTGAGCCCTTTATTTCGTGATTATAAAAATGCGCGCCTCCGTCAGTCCCGGGAGTTTTTGTTTCCGGTTTTGCGATATCGTGAAAAAGAGCCGCGAGTTTCAGGTGCGCGAGAGAGGTGAACTGTCCGAGTTTTCTGTTCAGTCTTCCCAGTATGAAGATGCGCGTTTCTTCATCAAGCTTGAAAGAAGACAGTCCGGCATTATTCTCAAGCTGCGCAAGGCATTCCAGGGTATGGTTGAAAACATCAAGGTGATGATACCCGGGCTGGCCTACTCCTTTGGTTGCGGAAAGTTCAGGGAATATCCCGGTTAAAATACCCGCACGGTCGGCGGCAACAATGTGCGCCGCTGCGCTATTTACGGTAAGGAGTTTTAAGATCTCATCCCTGATACGCTCGCTTGCCGGAGAAGCAAGTTTTTCTGCAAGGTTTGAAATAGCGAGAAGTGTCTTGTCTTCAATGGTAAATGAGAGAGTCGCCGAGAACCTGAAAGCGCGGAGCAGCCTTACGGGGTCCTCAAGCAAAGCGGCTTTGGAGACCATTCTGACAGTATGTTTATGCAGATCTTTAAGCCCGCCGGAGGGATCAAGGATAACTTTTCTTTCAAACACGCAGAAGGCGAGAGCGTTTATGGTGAAGTCGCGTTTTAAAAGATCTTCTTCTATGCTTTTCCTCCGGAATTTTGAAAGGTCAACGGTTGCGCCGTTTTTGAGGGCCACTCTTGTTATCCCAAAGGCTTTAGAAAGAGGGACCATCGTCCCTTTTAGCAGGCGGGCGAGCGCTTTTCCGTGAGGAAGAGTATTTCCCGGCAAAGCAATATCAATATCCCCTGAGAAAGTCCTTTTTAGCAGACTATCCCTCACATAACCGCCCACCACCCAGGCGCGGATGTTTTTGTCCCGGAAATAGCGGGTGCAGATGTCTAATATCTCGTCGTCTCGCATAATACTCCAAGCGGAAGTTACTTTCTATTTTTTGCTGATTTCAGCCATTATGGCGTCTATCAATTTGTCTGATAAACCACTTATCGTCTTAAGTTTCTCTTTTGTCAAGTCGTTTAGGTTTATATATTTTTTTAGTATTTCTGTTTTTCTTTTTTCCCCGATTCACTGTATTTTATCAAGGACAGAAGCTGTTATTCCTTTGCCTCTCAGGTTTTTGTGGTATTTTACGGCAAAACGGTGGGCTTCATCCCTTATATGCTGCAGAAGATGCAGTTCCGCAGAATCTTTCTTAAGCCTCAAAGGGATGCTCTTCCCGGGCACGAATATTTCTTCTTCGCGTTTTGCGAGGGAAATAACAGGGAGTGAAAGTCCTATTTCTGCAAGAGCCTCCAGCGCTGCGCCGAGCTGTCCTTTGCCGCCGTCTATCAAAACCAAATCCGGCAGGGTCCTTTCGTCCCTGGCTCTTTTGTATCTCCTTGAAACAACTTCTTTTATCATTCCCGTATCGTCAGGCCCGGAAAGCGTTTTGATCCTGAATTTTCTGTAGCCGGTTTTATCGGGGACGCCGCGTTTGAATCTTACCACCGAGCCCACGGAATGCTCTCCGGCAGTATTAGAAATATCGATGCCTTCTATCGTATTAAGTTCTGCGGAGATCCCCAGTTCTGCCTTCAATCCCGCGGCGCCTTTATCAAGCTGCTCCTGTCTTCCGTGCTCTTTTGAGATATGAGCTTCAATGCCCGTATTCTTGCCGCTCTGCAGGGCAATAAGCTCGACGAGTTCTTTCTGGTCCCGGTATTTCGCTGCGTCCTCAAATTCCTGTTTTGCGGAGGCTTTGTTCATCTTCTCCGTGAGCTTTGAGAGGAGCTCGTTCTGCTTGCCTTTGAGGAACTTTAAGACCTCTGCCACGCTTCCTGCGTATTCTTCTTTAGAGATCTTGCCGATGCAGGGGGCGGAACAAACCCCGACCTGTTCCTTTAGGCAGGCCCGTTCAAGTTTCTTTGACATATCAAGAGAGCAGTCGCGTATTTTATAATTCTTACGGATAACTTTAAGGACCTCGTTCACCGATCCGAGCACATACGGCCCAAAATACACGGCCTTGTCCGGCATTATTCTGCGCGCCAGCAAAGCCCGGGGAAAATCATCACCCGTGATTTTTATGCAGGGGTAGGCTTTGTCGTCCTTAAGCAGTACATTATATTTCGGCTTGTGTTTTTTTATCAGCCTGCTTTCAAGTATCAGCGCTTCCATCTCGTTCCCGGTAATAATGCAGTCAAAATCAGAGATGTTGCTGATCATCGCGGCTACCTTGCGGTCATACCTGCCGCTTTCCTGGAAGTAAGAGCGGACACGGTCTTTCAGGGAAGCCGACTTTCCCACATAAATAATCTTTCCTGAGGAGTCCCGCATAATGTAGACTCCGGGCTTGGAGGGAAGGGCATTTATTTTTTCTGAAATAGCCATATTGTATTATACATTTATGCGGTCCTTAATGTCCATAACGGCCGCAGGACGTAGTGGAAAATACTGAAAAATCCGCGCGTTTTCCTTTGTTGACTTAGAGAAGTACCTGTGATATTATTGCTTCCATGAGTTATGAACAATACTACAAATTAAAAGAACAGCCTTTTTCCATTACGCCTGATCCAAAATACTACTATGAAAGCGATCAGCATATGGGCGCGTTAATACGCATTCAACATGCCCTTGATTCCGCAAAAGGCCTTACCGTGGTTATCGGAGATATGGGCCTGGGAAAAACTTTTATCAGCAGGAAACTCCTTGATAAATTACACGCGGAAGAGGGCCGTTATGAAGCGGCTCTGCTTATTGTTATTCATCACGAGATCTCCGCCGCCTGGCTTTTAAAGAAGATAGCCGTTCAGTTGGGCGTTGAGAATCCCGCCGAAGACAAGTCCACTCTTATTTCCCAGATCTGTAAAATACTTATTGAAATTGATGAAGCCGGCAAGAGAGCGGTTATTCTTATTGACGAAGCTCATATGCTGCAGACCAAAGAAATTTACGAAGAATTAAGAGGTTTGTTGAATGTTGAAGGCGGCAGCCATAAACTTCTAAATATTGTGCTTTTTGGCCCGCCGGAATTGCAGCGTTTTATGGAGCTTGACGCGCCTCTTGTTTCCAGGGTAGGCTTGAGATTTACCTTAAAGCCCCTGGATGAAGCTTCTACCATGGGTTATATCAAACACAGGCTTGTGGTTGCCGGCGCCAATAGAGAAATATTTTCCGATGATGCCTGCAAAGTTGTTTATCAGTACTCCAAAGGTATTCCAAGGTTAATAAATGCTATCGGCGATAACGCGCTTCTTGAAGGTCTTATCCAGAAAAGACCGAATATTGACGGCGAGATTGTCGAACG
>JBAXDA010000134.1:0-5005 GCA_037141215.1 Candidatus Firestoneibacteriota bacterium
GCAGAAGAAATATGTAGACGCTGTCAAGAAGAACGATATTGTTTTTGCCATAGGCCCCGCGGGTACAGGGAAAACCTATCTTGCGGTTGCTATGGCTGTTTCAATGTTCCAGTCCGGGGAGGTGCACAGGATAATCCTCACCAGGCCGGCTGTTGAACCCGGCGAGAGGCTGGGATTCCTGCCCGGATCATTCCAGGATAAAGTAAATCCCTACCTGCGGCCGTTGTACGATGCAATGTATGACATGATAGAAGTGGAGAGATTCCACGAACTCCTTAGCAAGGATATTGTGGAAGTTGCCCCGCTTGCTTTCATGCGCGGCAGGACCTTGAACAATTCCTTCATCATACTTGACGAAGCGCAGAACACAACCCCCGAACAATTGAAAATGTTTATTACCAGGCTGGGATTCGGATCAAAGATGATAATAACAGGTGATATAACACAAGTTGACCTGCCGAAAGATAAATTATCCGGATTGGTGCATGTTCAGTCTTTTCTGAAAGGCGTCAAAGGTATAAATTTCGCGTACCTCTCGGGCAAAGACGCGGTGAGGCACGATATTGTGCGCAAAATCATAGAGGCTTACGAGGGAAATGAAAAGAAAAAATAACATTAGTGTGCAATCAAGAGGGGTAAGTGTCTCTACCGCACAACGGAAATTCACGCTAGAGGTGTTATCTAAACTTGTGGAAATAGAAAAAGCAGTTTTTTCCGGACTTAATATTATGTTTTGCGCCGATAAAGAGATGAGATATTTAAATGCAACATACCGAAAAAAAAACAAGCCTACCGATATCCTTACTTTTTGCTATGAAGCAGGAAAACAAAATAATATGTATGGAGATGTCGCAATCTCAGTTCAGACGGCTAAACGGCAGGCAAAGCAGTTTAAACATACTTTTAAAGAAGAACTCGCTGTTCTTCTAACGCACGGAATATATCATTTAATGGGGTATGATCACATAAAGAACAATGATTACTTGAGGATGAAAAAGAAAGAAGAGGCCGCCTTGAAACAACTAAAACAAGAGCTGTTTAGTAGAATTAGACACAAAAACACTTCGGAGGGCGCTTGATCCGAATTGCTCTGGAAATAACAAGCCTTCTTTTACTTTTCTGTTTGGCTGCTTTTTTCTCGGGAGTTGAGACCGCGCTTATCAGCCTTAGCCGTTCTAAGACCAGGCTCATGATGAAGGAGCATCCTAAAAAAGCCGTAGCTTTGCGGTTATGGATTGATAATCCCAATCAGCTCTTAAGCACGCTATTGATAGGCATAAATGTTGTTGCTGTTGCTTCTTCTACTCTCAGCGCTTTTATGGCCGCCGAGATAGCCCACAAATATGGTCTAAACGGGGCCCTTGCCGGCAGTATAAGCGGAATTCTGGTTGCAATAATAATCATCGTTTTTGGCGAGGTAACGCCCAAGATATTCGCAATACACAATGCTGAATGGGTTGTAAGAAATACTATTGTCTGGCTCTACCGGTTTGATAAAATTATTTATCCTGTTACTCTGCTCTCTACAAAAATCGGAACTGCAATTATCCGATTGCTTGGAGGGAAGAGTAGTGCCGGCTCCACCAGCGTATCCAGGGATGAAATAAGAGCTCTGGTTCGTCTGGGCAACGAAGAAGGAGTTCTCAAAGAAGACGAAAGTCAGATGCTTTCAAATATTTTCAGTATATCAGAGAAGACCGTAAAAGATGTTATGCTTCCGTATGACAAATTTAGAGCAATCAATATTGACGACAATCTTAACACAATATCTTCTTTTGTGGCGGAAGAAGGGTACACCAGAATGCCGGTTTACAAGGGTACAAGAAACAATATTATCGGTATTATCTATACGAAGGAACTCCTGACTATTTGGCTAAATAAAAAATTGTTCCTGATATCAGACTTGTTGCGTCCGCTTTACAAAGTCAAAGAAGAGCGTAAGGCCGCTGAGGTTCTGGAAGAACTTAAGAAAAACAAAATTCATATGGCCATGGTGATCAACAAAGAAGACGTAATAGTCGGGCTTGTGACTCTTGAAGATATCCTGGAAGAAATCGTAGGGGAGATGCATGACAAGTTTGAGAAAAATTGATTCAACTGTTTTAACAACAGAATTATATGGAGTAGTAGGCTACCCTGTTAAACACAGCCTTTCTCCTGCTATGCAGAATGCTGCCTTCAAGGCCCTTAAAATGAACGCTTTCTATATCCCCATAGAGATCAGGCCGGAAGTACTGCCTGCTTTTCTTAAGAAACTGCCTTCTTCAGGTATCAAAGGGCTTAACCTAACCATACCGCACAAAGAGCTTGCGTTTAAAAACCTGCGTATTCTTTCAAAGACAGCGAAAATAAGCGGGACTGTTAATACGGTTAAAGTGAAAGGCAGAACAATTAAGGGGTTCAGCACCGATTCTTTCGGGCTGCTTGCAGCGCTTAAGGATGATTTTAGATTAACTTCTCTAAAAGGAAAGACTATATTGCTTCTTGGTGCCGGCGGAGCTGCAAAAGCTGTTGCCTCCTCTCTGGCGGGTTCAGGAATAAAAGCTCTATATATCGCCAATAGAACTATAAGTAAAGCAATAGAACTCGCAGAGGTTGCGGAAAAGAACTCTCATATTCCCTGCAGAGCCTTTCCTTTGCTAGACAAGGCGGTCTTGGCTCTTATAGCTGATATTGACCTGCTTGTAAACGCAACTTCTGCAGGTTTAATGAAAGGGGATAGATCTCCCTTGTCCTCTACTGCACTGCGTAAAGATATCCTGGTCTACGATATGATTTACAACCCGGCATTAACTCCCCTGATGAAAGAAGCAAGAAAAGCCGGAGCAAAGACCTCAAACGGGCTTTCAATGCTTTTATATCAGGGTGCGGCGTCATTTGAGATCTGGACAGGCAAAAAAGCGCCCTTAGCGGTGATGCGGAAGGCTCTCGCCGGAGAATCAAGGCTTAAATGCTAAATGCAATATGCAAAAGTTAAAACTGCCAATACCTTGCCAATAACCTTTAATCCGCTGTTGGAGATTTCATGAAAACTGCTCTATTCTGGGAACCTTTGAAGAACAAGCATGTCAAATGTCTACTGTGTCCCCATAACTGTACTATAGCCGACGGGAAATCAGGAATTTGTAAAGTCCGTGTTAATAATTCAGGAGTTTTGTATTCAACTATTTACGGTGAAATCACAGGAATCGCGCTTGACCCAATGGAAAAGAAGCCCTTGTATCACTTTTTCCCGGGCTCGTTTATTCTATCAGCGGGGACTAACGGCTGCAATCTTGGATGCTCCTTCTGCCAAAACTGGCAAATTTCTCAGAACCCGGATTCCGGGCGGAATAAGCTCTCTTCGGATAGAATGGTTGAAATTGCTTTAAAAGAAAAAGCCCTTGGCCTGGCTTACACCTACAATGAACCGCTTATTTGGATAGAGACTGTTATTGAAACCTCAAGGAAAGCAAGAGAGGCAGGACTCAAAAATGTACTGGTTACAAATGGCTTTATTAACGAAGAACCTTTTAAAGATCTTCTGCCGCTTCTTGATGCCGTTAACATTGACTTAAAAAGCATTCGGGAAGAATTCTACAAGAATGAATGCGGCGGAACTCTTGCTCCCGTAAAAGCCACCATAGAGCTAGCCGTAAAGGCTTGCCATGTCGAGCTAACAAATCTGATAGTAACAGGCAGAAATGATTCAGAAATGGAGATCAAAGAGCTTGTTGCTTATGTTGCTTCTATTGATCCTGAGATTCCGCTTCATTTCTCGAGATATTTCCCGCAGTATAAGATGGAAGCAGAGCGCACGCCGGTGGAGCTGCTCGAGTTTGCCGCCGGGATTGGGGCGACTAAATTAAAATATGTTTACACCGGGAATATTCACGAAAAAGAAACTAATACAACTTACTGCCCAAAGTGTAAAAACATGGTCATAGTTAGAGACGGCTATAAAATATCAAGGCTTGATATGCTGGAAAATAAGTGTAAAAAGTGCGGAAATACCATAACTGGCGTGTTTAAATGACATTGGAACGGCTGTTTTCTTTTATATCATTGAATTTATTGATGTTTTTTGCTAAAATGAATTTACAGACATTACTTGCCAAATAGATGGAATATGAATCTCCGCCGGCCTTACAAACGGAGTTTTCGTTGTAGTTCCAGCATAACATCGGCGGCATAGCCAAGTGGTAAGGCAGCGGTCTGCAAAACCGCGATTCCTCGGTTCAAATCCGAGTGCCGCCTCCAAATAAACATTTTATGGTTTTACGATAGTTTGCAGTGTTCATTAAGCTGGAGGTTCAATGAAGAAATTTTTCTTGACTTTTGTTCTCCTGCTTGCTTTTACCTCGTTGAATGCCGGTTTGATAGTTGAAAAAGACAAACCTGCTCCGGGGTTTTCACTCTTTCCTCTTAAGGGCAAGCGCATTAATCTTTCAACTTACAAAGGGAACAAGGCAGTCCTTATTAATATATTTTCTACGACTTGTGAGCCTTGCAAGGAAGAACTCCCTTTTTTGGTTAAATTTTATGAACAATACAAGAACAATATAGAGTTTGTAGGAATTACGGTAACTGACACAAAGAAACCTGAAGTAGAAGAATTTGTTAAGAAATTCAATATAACATTTCCTGTTTGCATGGATTATTCGAAGTCGTTCTATAAACTTTACATAAAAGGCGATTTCAACATGCCTACGACCCTGTTTGTTAATAAAGAGGGTATTATTGTTGATATACAAGGACCCCTTAAAGAAAAGCAATTGAAGCTTATCCTGGAAGAAGTAGCTAAATAAATGACCAGAAAAGAGAGAGTAAACGCGGCGCTTAACCATAAAAGTACGGATATTGTTCCGTTCAATGTCACTTTTACCGCTGCTGCCTCTACAAAACTGTCAAAGTACCTGAACGACACAGGTTTTGAGAATAAATTAGGCAACCACTTAATGAGCGTAAGCGCTTTTTCTGACGGTGAGTTAATTAAACCCGGATACCGGCGGGACGACTTCGGTGT
>JBAXDA010000135.1:0-4998 GCA_037141215.1 Candidatus Firestoneibacteriota bacterium
ATACCTACGATACGGAATTTTTGCATAATTTAAGTGATGTCGAAAAAAGAATGCTGGAAGAGATAGAGTTCTCGCTTGAAAAGGTGGAAACAGGCGCTTTTGGGCTCTGTGAAACCTGCGGAAAGTTGATCGGCAAAGAGAGGCTTGAAACCAGGCCTTTCTCAAAGAACTGCATTGTCTGCCAGACAAATACGGAAAAATAGATCTCTTTAATAGTAAATAAGGGACGTGCCCTGATGGAAAAGAAAACGCTTTTCATCGTAGACGGCAACTCCTATGCCTATAGAGCGTATTACGCAATAAAGAACCTGACTACCACAAAGGGCATACCCGTGAACGCTGTTTACGGGTTTGCCCGCCTTCTTTTAAAAATCTACAAGGACTATAAGCCGGATTATACGGCTATAGCGTTTGACACCAAGCATCCCACTTTCAGGCATAAAGAGCTTGAAACCTACAAAGCGCAGCGCCAACCCGCCCCGGAGGATCTTGTCCTGCAGTTTGGAGTGATTAAAGAAATGATCAAAGCTTTTAATATCAGTTCCTTTGAGCTTGAAGGCTACGAGGCCGACGACATACTGATGCACCTTTCGCGTCTTGGGGAAAAACAGGGCCTGGCGGTTACTATTCTTACCGGCGACAAAGATATGCTGCAGCTGGTCAATAAGAATATTAGGGTTATGAGCGTTCACAAAGACGATTATTTTTATACTCCCGAAAAAGTGAAAGAAAAGTACGGAGTTACGCCGGAGCAAATGATAGATTATCTCGCGCTGGCGGGAGATTCTTCCGACAACATCCCGGGCGTGCCGGGTGTCGGGGAAAAAACGGCGGCGTTTCTGCTTGAAAAATTCGGAAACCTGGACGGGGTGCTAAAAAACTCTGAGAGTATAGAAAAAGAAGGCTTGAGGAAAAAAGTAACAGAGAATAAAGCCCTTGCAGTCTTGAGCAGAAAAATAGCGACGCTTGTAGAGCCGCCGATGAAAGTCGCGCTTCCGGACTTGAAGCTCGGAGTTCCCGATTTGAAGCCGCTTCTGGCGTTTCTTTCAGTTTACGAGTTTGGCAGTATGAGCCGCGAAGCTAGAGAGCTCTTTGGCAGCGGTACCGGAGCAGAGAACGGTGGGTTATTTGACGAGCCTGAGAGCGGCGCGGCGAAAAGGGAAAGGGTTGAAATAAAAGGCGCGGAAGCAGCCGGAAAGGCGGGAGAAGAACTATCACCCGAAACAGCTGCAGGGTTCGTGGAAGGATTCTTTACGGCAAGTTCCGGCGGCGAAAAGTATTTTGTTTTCGGCGTGCAAGAAGCAGCCATGGTTTTCAAAGGGAAGAAACTGACGGGACACGACCTTAAAGAAGTGCTTAACGGGCTTGCTAAAGCCGGAGTAGTTCTTCCGCAAACGCTTTTTGACACCATGCTTGCCGCATATCTGCTTAATCCCGACAAAGGAAGTTATGAAGCGGCCGATATAATATCGGCCTTTCTCGGCGTTTCCACGGGAGAAGAAGCGGCGGTCTGCGAATTATTCAAACTGAAAGAAATTCTTGCCGTTGAAATGGAAAAAAGAAAATTGACTTACCTTTTCGAGCAGGTGGAGATGCCCTTGCTGCCGATACTGGCCTCCATGGAAAGAACAGGCATCAAACTGGATCTTCCCGCTCTCAAACGGCTTTCCGGCAAAATGGAGAAAAAACTTGCGATACTGGTTCGGAAGATCTACGAAGAAGCCGGGGAAGAATTCAATATCAATTCACCCCAGCAGCTTTCTAGGATACTATTTGAAAAACTTAAACTCCCGGTGGTAAGGAAGACGAAAACCGGTTCTTCTACGGATGTTGAAGTGCTTGAAGAACTCTCGTCAAAATCAACGCTTCCCGGACTGCTTCTGGAGTACCGTCAGCTTACTAAACTTAAAGGGACTTATGTTGACGCCTTGCCTCTGCTTGCTGATAAAGAAGGAGATCGAGTTCACACGCATTACGACCAGACGGGTACGGCCACAGGGAGGCTCTCCAGCCTGAATCCGAACCTGCAGAATATACCCATAAGGACGGAGATAGGCAGGGAGATAAGAAAAGCGTTTATTCCTGGGAAAAAAGGCTGGAAACTTGTGTCTGCAGATTATTCCCAGATAGAACTCCGTATTCTGGCGCATTTTTCCGAAGATCCAAATATGATGGACGCGTTTCTAAAAGATGAAGATATCCATACACGCACGGCGATGGAGATCTTTGAGCTTAACCGGGAGATGGTCACAGCGGATGAAAGACGGATAGCAAAGACGGTAAACTTCGGAATAGTGTACGGAATAACGCCTTTCGGGCTCTCCAGGCAGTTAAAGATCAAGCCCGTGCAGGCCAAAAAATATATTGAAAGCTATTTCTCTAAATATCCCGGGGTAAGAAGCTTTAACCTGTCTGCCGTCGAAAAAGCAAAGCAGACCGGCTATGTAGAGACGCTCCTGGGCCGCAGAAGATATGTTCCTGATGTTAACAGCAGGAATAAAATGACCGCCGAGGCGGCCCAAAGGGTTGCTATAAATATGCCCATTCAGGGTTCGGCCTCGGATATAATAAAACTGGCAATGATTAATATAGACAGAATATTGAAGGAAGAGAACTTTGACGCCAAGATGATACTGCAGGTCCACGACGAGCTGGTCTTTGACTGTCCTCCGGGGGAAGTGAAGAGATTGGAAGCGCTTATAAAAAAAACCATGGAAGGCGCGGTTAAACTCAAGGTGCCGCTTAAAGTAGATGTTTCATCGGGGGATGACTGGGGTGAATAAGCTTAGAATTCTGGGTATAACCGGCGGAGTCGGGACGGGAAAATCAACGGTAACAGCGGAATTTGAAAAACTCGGCTACGGAAAGGTTAGCGCCGACGAGGTTGCGCACCGTATAATTCTTAAAGGCCGGCCGGCTTATGCTAAATTGCTGGCCTTTTTCGGAAGGAGCATACTTGGCAAAGGCGGCGCGATTGACCGGAGAAAACTCGGCAGGCTGGCATTTAAAGACGGGGAAAGCCGGCGTGCTCTGGACAAAATAACTCATCCGGAAATAATCAGAGAGATAAAGACAGCCATAAAAAAGGAGTTGCTGAGGAAAGAAACGGTCTGCCTTGAAGCTCCGCTTCTTTTTGAAGCGGGCCTGGAAGGCCTGGCAGGCGCGGTGCTGGTGGTTTACGCGTTAAAAAAAACCCAGCTGCGGCGGCTTGCAGGAAAAGGTTATTCCAAAAAAGAAGCAGAGAGCAGGCTGGAGGCGCAGCTTCCGCTTGAGGAAAAAATCAGGCGCGCGGATTTTGTGATAGTCAACGAAGTAAGCCGCTCCGCCCTTAAAGCGCAGGTTCAAACAATTCACAAGATACTGCAGTTCTCTGGAAGCCAAAAGAAAGCATAAAGTAGGGGCCGCATAAACCTTCCGGTTCAATCGACTGTTAAGCGCCGTTCTCGCAGTAAGTGTTGTAATCAGAACAGAGTTCTTCCCCCGCTTTTATCGCTCTCAAGGTGTAAAAATGAGTGCCCGTCTTGTCCGCCGATCTTACATTAGGAGACTTGCTGTGATTTAAATGCCAGCTTACTCCCATACGGTTGAAATTCACCGGCACCCAAATATCCTCCCCCTCGATTACGCAGAAATCATCATACAGTTTTCTGATGCCGGGTTTCAAATCTTTTAAAATATCTTTCGTTTTGTATTTCCGGTACCTGTCCGCGCTGTGCTTGAACGGGTTGGTCCCCTTGGGAATATCAATAATCGCGAAAACTCCTACTCCGTGAACTTTTGATACTCCAACTCTGCAAAACACGTCTTTATGCGGCAATACTTTTTTCACTTATCCCCCTGTTATACAAGCTGACTATTCCTCATTTTACCAAACTCTTCTCTCAATTTATATAATTTAATGCCAGTCGAATCCTGGAAAACTAAAAATACCTTGAAAAATATCAAACCTTGTGTTATATTCCATTTAATGGGATACTTAAATTTTTACGGCATAAAGGAACCTCCTTTTGCGAATGTTCCCGACCTCAGGTTTTTCTACGATCAAGCCCCGTATGACGAAGCAATGAAGCGCGTGCTTTCCTGCGTGGATGACGGGAAGCGGGTGGTTACCGTGATTGGCGGTATAGGTATGGGGAAAACGGTAATCTCAAGAAAAGTCCTGAGTATGTATGAAGCGGATGAGAACTACGAGGTAGGCCTGCAGGTCTGCTTTCATTCCGACATGGGCCCCGGCTGGTTTATGAGAAAACTTGCGCTTAAACTGCACCTGGTGGTAAAAGAAAACGAGAGCAATTTTGAAAAGGTCACTGAAAAGTACGCTAAGATCTGCGAAAAGGGAGCTCACGGCATTGTAATAATAGATGAAGCGAGCATGATAGACAGCCAGTCTGTTTATGAAGAGATACGCGGGCTTATAGATTTTATGGCCGATAATAATCTTAAATTCACGGTTCTTTTCTTCGGGCTCCCGGTTTTTGAAACCAAGCTTGCGAAAAACGAGCCGCTTCTGCACCGGGTGGAGTCTAGAATAGTTTTGAAACCCCTTGCCACCTCCACCGAAGTTAAAAAATATATGCTGCATCGGCTTAATGTCGCCGGCTGTGAAAAACCGGTATTTACGGATGAAGCTATTGTCCGTCTTAACGAGACCGCAAAAGGGAATCCAAGGCTGATAAATATTCTCTCCGACAACGCGCTTACGGAAGGTTATCTTGCGAAGCAGGAAAAAGTCACAGAGAAAGAAATAGACCGCGTAATCATTGATATGGGCTATAATACCCGCCTAAAATCGCTTTTCGTAGAGGTTGCGAAAAGCAGCCAGCAGAAATCCGTCTAATCAGGCCTAAAGGAGCAGGAAATGGCAAACGAATCAATTTTCAAAAGATATGAAGGCAATCCCATAATAAAACCCGAGGATGTAAAGAACGCCAACAGTGTTTTTAACAGTGCCGCGGTTAAATTCGGAAAGGGCTATGCCGGAGTTTTCAGAGTTGATAC
>JBAXDA010000136.1:0-4958 GCA_037141215.1 Candidatus Firestoneibacteriota bacterium
ATCAGCTATACGTAATTAGCTATTGTTTTTATGGTGGGCCCTGTAGGACTTGAACTACTACAAATCGCCTTTCGGCTCTCAACAGGGGTTGGCACCCCTATTGCGCCGCGGTATTCCGCGGCTGTAACCCCTCTATATAGTAGGGGCCACATTCGTTTCCCCTACGACCCCTTGTTGGTCGTAGGTTCAGTAACTTTTGCTTTATTAGTTATCAGCTATACGTAATTAGCTATTGTTTTTATGGTGGGCCCTGTAGGACTTGAACCTACGACCAACGGATTATGAGTCCGACGCTCTAACCAACTGAGCTAAGGGCCCTCGTAAAAAGTAACTGAAATAAGCTCTAGCAACTATAAGCGGCCACTACCCGCCCTGAACCCAAACGAAGTGAGTGGTTCGGGGCTGAGCTAAGGGCCCTCGTGAGGCGTTATCCAGAGAAGAATTATACCAAAACACAGGCAGGAATAACAAGTGGATTTCTTAACGCTGTTAAACCGCAGGGGTATATGAAAAAGATAATTTTCGGTAAAACAGGATTAAAAGTCAGCAGGATCGCCTTCGGCGGAATTCCCATAATGCGACTTCCCGCGCCTGCCGCGATAGAGGTGATAAAGGAATCTTTGGAGCTGGGTGTCAATTTTATTGACACGGCGACAGGTTATACCGACAGCCAGGTAAAGATAGGCCTGGCAATCGGGGGCCTGCCCAGACAGGACCTTGTGCTGGCAACAAAGTCCGGGGCAGACGACAAGAAGATAATTCTTGAGCACATAGACAATTCTTTGAAACAATTGAAAACGGATTATATAGATATATATCAGCTGCACGGCGTGAGCACCGAAGAAAGATTTAAGGCTGTGATGGGTGAGAACGGAGCTTATGAAGGGCTTATGCTTGCCGTAAAGCAGGGCAAAGTCAGGTTTGCCGGTTTCAGTTCTCACACGATGAGTATTGCAAAGAAAATGCTGCTGACGGAAAAATTCTTTTCTATCCAGATACCGTATAATTTTATTGACAGGCAGGCGGAAGAAGAAGTTCTCCCCCTGGCTAAAAAAATGAATATTGGAATTATCGCCATGAAACCTCTGGGCGGCGGGCTTCTGGATAACGCAAAACTCTGCTTCAAGTTTCTCCTGCAGACTGACGGCATAGTCCCTGACCCGGGGATTGAGAAATTAGGCGAGATGAAAGAAATTGCGGAAATAGTTGAGAAGTATTCCCCGCTTACGGAAGCAGAGCTGAAAGAGATAGATAAAATACGCGGCGAGGCAGGCAAAAGCTGGTGCCACAGGTGTGATTATTGCCAGCCCTGTAAGCAGGGAATAAGCATCAGCACGGTGCTGGTCTTCAAGTCTTTCATTAAAAGGATGCCTTTTGACAGGGTTTCCGCGATGGCGAACGAGCAGTTTGCGAAGGCAGCCAAGTGTACCGAGTGCGGGGATTGCGCCGGCAGGTGTCCTTATAATCTGAATATTCCAAAACTACTGAAGCAGAGTAAAATTAGCTGGAACGAATATGTTGAAAAGCGCAAAGGCTCTTGATATATAGAAGGAAACAGCCTCTCCGCTCCAGGCACCTTTCAAAAAAGCAAATCCCGGCAGGCAATTAGCAATTGACCAAAATAGCTTTTACCGTTATAATGTTCTGGAAACGAGTTATTTCAAAGGAGCCGTATGCTTGACCTGAAAATATTGAGAGAGAACACCGAACTGGTAAAGAAAGCCTTGCTGGACCGCGGGAGCAAGCTAAACCTCGACGAGCTCCTGAAAGTTGACGCGGAACGCAGGAAATACATAGCTGAAGTTGAAACCCTTAAAGCATCCAAGAACAAACTCTCGGAAGAAATAGGGAAGCTCAAAAGAGAAAAAATGGATGCCGCGGAGCCTATGGCAAAGGTCGCGGAGCTCAGCGCGAAGATAGCCGAGCTTGATGTTAAAGCGGCGGAGACAGGAGCCGTTTTCACGGAGCTGATGCTTCAGGTCCCCAATATTTTAGATAAAAGCGTTCCCTTCGGAAAAGACGAGAAAGACAACCCCGTAATGAAGAAGTCAGGAGAACCCCAAACCCTTAATTTCAAACCTCTCAGCCACTGGGAACTTGGCGAGAAACACGGCATAATGGATTTTGAGAGGGCGGTAAAGATCGCGGAATCCAGATTTGTGGTCTTGAAAGGCAGCGGCTCCAGGCTGGAGCGGGCGCTGATAAACTTCATGCTGGACACCCACGCGGGAAAGGGCTATACGGAAATACTTCCTCCGTATCTGGTAAACGGCAAGAGCATGCTTTCAAGCGGTCAGCTGCCGAAGTTTGCCGAGCAGCTCTATAAATGCAGTGAGGACGATCTTTATTTAATACCCACCTCTGAGGTTCCGCTTACAAATCTCCACAGGGATGAAGTGCTGGACGAAAGCGACCTTCCCATAAAATACGCTTCTTACTCCGCTTGTTTCAGGCGGGAAGCCGGGACTTACGGAAAAGATGTAAAGGGAATGATAAGGGTGCATCAGTTTGACAAGGTGGAGATTTTTAAATTCACGCGCCCGGAGGATTCTTTCACGGAACTTGAGAGCCTTCTCTTGGATGCAGAGGATATATTGATAAAATTAAAACTGCCTTATAGAGTCGTGGCGCTTTGCACAGGCGATGTCGGCTTCTGCATGGCGAAGACCTATGATATAGAAGTGTGGATGGCAGGGCAGAACTGCTACAAAGAGATCTCTTCCTGCAGTAACGCGACGGATTTTCAGGCGAGACGGGCGAATATTAAATTTAAACGCAAGGGCGGGAAAGGTTCCGAGTTTGTTCACACCCTGAACGGCTCCGGGCTTGCGGTCGGCAGGACTCTCGCGGCGGTCATAGAAAATTACCAGCAGGAAAACGGAGATATAATAATTCCGGAAGTTTTAAGGCCCTATATGGGCGGCCTGGAGAAAATAGTTTGTGGCAAATGATGTTCTTGTTCTCGGCATAGAGACTTCCTGCGACGATACCGGGGCCGGGATAGTATTGAACGGTAAGAAAGTCCTCTCAAATGTGGTCGCCTCCCAGATAAAAATCCACGAGAAGTACGGCGGGGTTGTTCCCGAACTGGCTTCACGGAACCATCTGGAGAATGTTTATTATGTCATCGATAAAGCCCTTAAAGAAGCAGGTGTTACTCTGGATATGATCTCCGCAGTTGCCGTTACTTACGGGCCTGGACTGGTGGGGTCTCTCCTTGTAGGAATTGAGACTGCAAAAGCAATTGCTTTCGCGAAAAAAATACCGCTAATCGGCGTGAACCATCTGGAAGCCCATCTTTTTGCGGCTTTTCTGGAGCACGAAGTCAAATTCCCTTTTCTGACGCTTATTATTTCCGGGGGGCATACCGAGCTTGTGGTTGTAAAGGAGTTCGGCAATTACGAGGTAACGGGAGAAACCCGGGACGACGCCTGCGGGGAGGCCTTTGACAAGGTAGCAAAACTGCTGGAACTCGGCTATCCCGGCGGGCCGAAGGTAGAAGAAATGGCTAAAACCGGCAAGAAATCCTTTAAATTTCCCAAAGCCGTGATGAAAGACGGGAGTTCTGATTTTTCCTTCAGCGGGCTGAAGACCGCCGTACTCACGCATTTCAAGGCGAACAAAAATATGGCAAAGGAAGACCTCTGCGCGAGCTTCCAGAATACCGTCATTGAGACTCTGCTCGATAACACTCTAAAGACGGCGGTGGAAAGGAACATTACAGAAATAGTCCTCGGCGGCGGCGTAGTGGCAAACAAAACCCTGCGCGAGTCCTTCAAAGTAAAATGCGAGAAAGAAGGGTTTAATGTTTATTTTCCTGGCTTTAATCTCTGCACGGATAACGGGGCGATGATAGCGTATGTCGGCTATCAAAAATTCCTCAGAAAACAATTTTCGGGACTGGACTTAAACGCAGACCCCGGGTTGGCAATCACCTAAGTTCTCTCTCCCTTTAAAAAGGGGAGGAGAAAGCAAGGAATTATGGAAATATATTTTCTGATAATCCTTATAGTCCTTTCCCTTTCGTTCGACTTTCTGAACGGTTTTCACGACAGCGCTAATATTGTCGCTACGATGATCTCCTCGCGCGCAATGTCCGTCCGCGCCGCGCTTCTGCTTGCCTCCGTTGCGGAATTTGTCGGGCCGTTCCTTGTCGGGATTGCCGTTGCAAAAACCATCGGGGCAGGTATAGTTGACCCGTCAGCCATAAATATCGGCGTGATAATCGCAGCTGTTTCCGCAGCCGTAGCCTGGAACCTTATCACCTGGGCTTTTGGGGTGCCTTCAAGTTCTTCTCATGCGCTTATCGGCGGACTTGTAGGAGCCGTAGCCGTTTCGTTCGGCGTCTCAAAAATAAATTCCGGCGGAGTGCTGAAGGTTCTGATAGTGCTCTTTACTTCTCCCGTCGTAGGTTTTGTCTGCGGTTATTTATTCAATAAATTTATCATCGCGCTTGTTTCGCGCGCGACTCCGAGAATAAATACGGTCTTCAAAAGAGCGCAGATCTTCAGTTCCATTCTGCTTGCAATATCGCACGGCGGGAATGACGCCCAAAAAACAATGGGTATTATTACTATGGGGCTGGTAATGTTTCATTATCAGAGCAACCTTAACACTATCCCTTTATGGGTAATGGCGTCCTGCGCCGGCGCGCTCGCCCTCGGCATCTCCTTTGGCGGTTTTAAGATAATGAAGACGATGGGTTTTAAGATATTTCGCATGAGGCCCATGCACGGCTTTTCAATTCAGGTGACTTCAAGTCTCGTTATACTTACCGCCGCTCTTGTTGGCGGGCCGGTCAGCACCACTCATGTCGTAAGTTCTTCGGTCTTTGGCGTCGGAGCAAGTGAGCATATGAACAGGGTGAGGTGGTCGGTGGTCTGGGAAATTCTAAAGGCCTGGGTTATTACCCTGCCGGTTTCTGCGCTCTTTGGAGCGGGTATTTATAAACTTATCGC
>JBAXDA010000137.1:0-4950 GCA_037141215.1 Candidatus Firestoneibacteriota bacterium
TGCGAAGCGCTTCATAAAATAGTCAATCGTCAATAGCTCAATCGTCAATTTATTTAATATTGTCCGAATTCAAGCGCCGTGTCGTACATCGCGATAATGTTTTCCGCGGGCGTATCATTTTGTATCTCGTGGCAGGCCGCCAGAATATAGCCTCCATTCTTGCCGAGCACTTCAATTTTATGCTTAACTTCTTTTTTCACGGCTTCGACGGAACCGAAAGGCAGGACCTCCTGTTCGTCTATCGCGCCGTGAAATACAACACGGTCCCCGAAATCCTTCTTCAGGCGCTCCGGTTCCATATCTTTCGCCCGGGTCTGCACGGGATTTATGATATCAACGCCGTCCTCGATCAGGTCCCCAAGCAGGGTGTGTATGGAGCCGCAGGAATGTAAAAATATCTTTGCCTTGGTGTACTGTTTAATATCGGAAATATAGGACTTGTTAACCGGTTTAACAAACTCCCTGTAGAAATCCGGAGAAAAGAAAGTGCCGTTCTGCGTGCCGTAATCATCGCCGAGCTGAACCATATCTATGTACTTACCCACCGCGCCGTAGAACACTTCCGAAGCATCCTTCTGGATTTTGTGAATTATTGCAAAAAGCTTGGTGATAAACTCCGGTTCAATGGCCATCCCCATGAGTATCCGCTCAAACCCGCAGAGCCAACAGGCCATTTCAAATACGCCCGCGGAAGCCGCCTGCGCGACCACCGTATAAGCCGTATCATAATGGAGTTTTTTTGCCGTCTCCACGACCTCTTCTTTTAAACCCATCTTGTAGAAATCAGGCCAGGGGTACTTATCAAGGTCCTCTAAGGAAGCGTCTTTAAGCGGAAAGAAAACTCTCTGGGTATCCTCGCCGGCAAACCTGCTGCCGATGCCCCACATATCAAACTCGGTTCCGTCCGCAAGAGCGGGCCTGTTTTTTGGTTTGTTTTTCCATTCCCGAGAAATTCTTCTAAAATCGATGCTGAACCTTTCAAGCACCCGCGTGTCAAAATCCTTATACCAGGCAAGCGGTTCGCCTTTCAATTTTAAAGCCTCTTTCAGTCTCTCCAGGGCAAGCGGCTTTATCCCCGAAAGCCAGCCGCCGAAATCCAGAGGCACCCTGTCAGCCTCCTGATGACTGCAAATTTTATAAAAACGCTCCCTCGGATTCATTGCGGCTCCTTTATGTTCTGCCCCCGCATTATATATTATTTTTCAGGTTATTTACTTTTCTCTTCTCTTAATTTTTCCCTTCCTATTTCAAAAAAGGGTTCCGCAAACTCCGTGTTCCAGACCCGGTCCTCAAATTTTCTGTTCTTTACGGTCTCCAGGAATTTTTTAAAATCCGGGTAATAGGAACCGTAGATATGATAACTGTTCGCGAAATGGACATATCTGCCGATACCCACTTTTTTCCCGATCTTTTTCCCGATCTCTTCGGCTATCATTTTCTGAAGCTCGGTAAGCGCAAAAATATTCATAAAAGCGGCCTTAAAAGCGTCATTGGAGCGCCAGATAGTGTTTACATTGAGTAAAGGATTGCCCTTTGAATCCGGAAGCAGCCTGGCCCAGAACATCTGCAGGCACGGCGGGTCATAAGACGGCGGATCCTTGAAAACATTCCAGGTTATGGCCTGCGCTCTTCTTGAATGACCGCTCTCCGAGAGTTTTTTAATTATATAATCTATCTGGTTGACGCTCACGCCTTCCGTCTTGTAATCAAATAACCGCTCATGGTAGGTATAGGTCCATTTTCCTTCGGCGGGATTTATCCAGTGGTCGTGAACCCCCTCCACAACTTCCTGCCTGTAGATCTCCAGGTCTTCCAGTCCGCCCGGAAACGCCCGGTGTATCCTCGGCTCCTGCACGGGGTTGTTGACCACCATCATCATCGTGCAGTCCTTGCTGGGGGGATCTCCCGGCTTGTCATATTCCGTCTTTACGGCGCAGCCCTTCTCCCAGGTCTCAATGACGGATTTTTCCCAGGCTTCGGGAAGAGTTTCGCCTTCAACTCTCAATACAGGTATATTTCCGTCCATTTTTCATCCTCCGAAAAACCATTTTCTTTTATGATTATACAGAACAGGCCTGCTTCTATCAAGCCATAAGTCTTCCGGCTTTTAGCAAACACTTTAGCAGGTTCAAACTTTGTATGACCAAACCTTCTTAATAAGCTCTTTCGCCGTTCTTGCTTTTATCAGAGGGTCGCTTATCCATTGCTTTGGGAGATCATCGGGGTGGCTTGCCATTAATTCCTTCTCGGGTTTTGTAAACATGTCATTTTGCTAGGTGAAAGGCGCTTTAAGCTTGTACGGCTTTACCTTTCTTATGTTTTTCACGGCAGTTTCCACTCCCTCGCGTATTCTTTTTCTTGACTCATCCTTTGAAAGCGATATCGCGGCATAGCGGGAAAGCCCTTCCTTGACGGAAACGGCAACAATACCGGGAATTATTTTTTTTGCTTCCTTGCAGGCGGCCGTATCGCCGGAAATCATTATGGCCGGCACATCAAAAGCGCCCGCGACGAAGGCAAAAATCGCGAACTCACCTGCCGGCTTTCCGTTTAACCTGAATTCGCGGCATTCAAGGCACATCGTATGGTATAACACGCCGCCCTTGGTCCTTGCCATTGCGTGGGCGCCTATCATTATCATCGCGTCAAAGGAAGCGTCAAGCCCAGGCATAATCCTCGGCCGCCTGGTGCCGTGAACTATTCTCGCCCGGCTGTCCAAGATTTCCGGGTCAATGGTATAGCCCCTGCCGTGCGCATCATCAATCAGCACCTCATCCGCCCCGCCCAAAAAACAGCCTTCAACCGCGGCGTTGACCTCTCCCGTCAGGAGCCTCGCGCCCCTCTGTCTCTTTATAATATTGGGCGCGCTTTCATCCGCCCTGCCTTCAAAATCCACTATCCCGGCAACGCCTTCATAATCGGTCATTATATATATTTTCATTTCTTTCCTCCTATGAATTTCCAGGGTATATCAGATATTATCATTCCTATGAAAATAAGGGTCCCGCCGAAGACTCTTACGGGCACGGCTGTCTCTCCTCCTATGGTCCAAGCCAGCGCGGCCGCAAAAACCGGTTCCAAAGTATAGATGAGCGAGGCTTTCACGGCGTCAATATGCTTCTGGGAGAAAACCTGCACAAGAAAAGAAAAGAGCGTGGGCAGGGCAATCAGGAAAGCCAAAGAGAGCACGGCTTTTCTCCCGGGAACTGCGAAAGGGGCGCCTATTACAAAAGCTGTCAGCAGGCTTAATGCGCCGGCAAAAAATAACTGCTGGAAACAAAGCACGAGCGGGTCCAACCCTTTCTTCGCGAATGTGTCAATGAACAAAATATGGAACGCGCTGGCAACCGCAGCAAGCAGGGTCAGAATATCCCCGAGGTTAACGGCCTTTAATCCTTCCGTAAGGAACCACAGTCCCGCAATATCAATACCGATGGCAACGAGCGAACTTTTCTTCAGCTTGCCGCCAAAAAGCAGGACGGAAAGCAGGGGAACAAAAACCACAAACATAGCGGTGATAAAACCGGAATTTGAAGCTGTGGTATAGACCATACCACAGGCCTGAAGAACTGTCACCAGCCAGACCGTTACTGCCAGGATAAAGCCTTCTTTCAAATTGGCGAAAATATTTTTTTTAAGCGCAAGGATCAAGACTGCAAGGACTATGGCAGCAGTAAGGAACCTGTAGGCCACAAGAACAAAAGGATCAAGAGAGCCTACAAGGTCTTTAATTATAAAAAAGGACGACCCCCAGACCAGGGTCGCCGACAGCAGCATTATGTCGTGAAATCTCTTGCCTCTCATCAAAATCCTTTAAACATAGGTGTTACGCGTGATCTCTTTTAATAATCTGCAAAATCTTTTACACTTTTTTGCCGTAAACTTTCTTCAGCAGTTCAGCCGCGGAGTTGGCCTTAATCAGCGGGCTTGTAGTCCATTCCTTCGGAAGATTATCCGGGTGGCTTGCATACTGCTCTCCTTTCGAGAGTGTCTCCGGCCACAGGTCTTCCTGATAAGTGAAAGGCGGCTTAAGTTTGTACGGCTTAACTTTGGAAAGATCCGCGAGAGAGCGCGCGATGCCTTCCCTTATCTTTTCCCTCGCGGTTTCAGAGGAAAGAGAAACGGCCACAGTTCTGGCCAGTCCCTCCTTTACGGCAACGGTAGTAATGCCTGGAATAAAACGGGCCGCTTCCTTACAGGCGGCAGTGTCTCCTGAGACAAATACCATTGGCACTCCGAAGGTCCCTGCTCTTAAAGCGAAAATCCCTATTTCGCCGATTGGATTTCCGTTTATCCTTACCTGTCTGATATCCTTTGAACTCATGGTATGAGAGAGCACGCCCCTGTGAGTTCCAATCATCGAATGCGCTCCCACAAATACCACGCCGTCAAAAGAGGCATTAAGGCCTGCCATCATCCCGGGACGTTTCGTTCCGTGCAATATCTTTGCCCTGCCGTCAATGTTCTCGTAATCTATGATGTAGCCGCCGCCGTGCGAGTCATCAATGAGCACTTCATC
This sequence comes from Candidatus Firestoneibacteriota bacterium, assembly GCA_037141215.1. Lineage (GTDB taxonomy): Bacteria > Oederibacteriota > D2-FULL-39-29 > D2-FULL-39-29 > CAIOVX01 > JBAXDA01. The sequence continues at coordinate 4,520 of JBAXDA010000137.1, forward strand.
CGCTCCCGCCGAAAAACAACCTTCAACCGCGGCGTTTACTTCTCCGGTCAGAAGCCTACCCTGCTGGGCGTGGCGCAGGTTGAACGAGGTTTCATTTCCTTCCAGATTCCGGTCAAAAGCGACAACTCCGGCGGCGCCTTCAAGGTCGGTCATGATATATATTTTCATCGGGCTGACTCCTATTTCAATAATGGAAAAACTTCCTGTGTATGCGTCTTGGAACTTAAGCCGGAGGGGTTCTCTTACTTCTGGGGGATTTTGTCTTCTGCTCCCTTAGTTTCCGCCGGAGCAGCCGGTTCTTGTTTTTCTGCTGCCTGTTTGACCGGAACTTGCACGGCCCCAAAGGCCAGAGTAAGCGAGAATCTGTGCGTGTCGCCGAGATTGCCGAACGGGACGAAGGCGTAATCAATACTTAGATCCCCGAAAATAAG
>JBAXDA010000138.1:0-4914 GCA_037141215.1 Candidatus Firestoneibacteriota bacterium
TCAACATGGAGTCGGGGAGACAATCCCTGCCGAAGGCACGGGGTTAGACGACCCGCCAACACAACATGCGAAGCATGAGAATTCAACATGGAGTCGGGGAGACAATCCCTGCCGAAGGCACGGGGTTAGACGACCCGTCAACATTACACGCGAAGCGTGCCATTTCAATATCGAGACGGGGGAGTTACCCCTAAGCGAAGCGAACGGGGTAGACGACCCTCAAAATCCGCATCTTTAAATTTTAATTCCAAGCTAACAAACATGACCCTGCCATCAACATTTTAGCTTGGATATAATATTATCACATCTGCTGAACATTTTCCACATTTTTGAAAAAAGAAAACCCCGCAATAGTACGGGGTTATGCTGTTTCCTTTAAGTTACTTATCTTTTTCGGCAGCTGCTTTGCATTCCGACATCAACTCGTCAATAAGCTCCCGAACCGAGTACATTTTTTTGCAGCGGTAAGCATTCGCCCCCGCAAAAGCAAAACCGTCATCAAGCTTTCCGTAAGCCGCATTCACCAGAGATTTTGCTATGCAGTAAGGAGCATTCACAACATCGCAGGTGATAATGCATTTGTACGGGCAGCTGAACGGCTGTTTCAATCCTTTATTGACAGCATTGATGAATTCGTTCCTTATTACGCGGCCGGGCATACCTACCGGGCTTTTTACGATAATAATATCTTCTTCTTTGCAATTCAGATACATCTCTTTGAATTTTTCCGAGGCGTCGCACTCATGCGTGGTGACGAATCTTGTCGCCATCTGTACGCCCGAGGCCCCTAGTTTAAGAAATTTGTGAATATCTTCACCCGTGAAAATACCTCCGCCGGCTATAACGGGTATCTTAACATTATTCTCTTTTTCAAATTTCTTGACCTCGCCAAGAACATTGACCACCAGCTTCTCAAGGGTAAAATCATCGTTGAAAATGTCCTCGGGGCGAAAACCCAGATGCCCGCCGGCTTTCGGACCTTCGACCACAAACCCATCCGGCGTGTAACTATATCTGTCTTTCCAGCGTTTCATAATAATCTTTGCGGCTCGCTCCGAGGAAACTATCGGGACCAGCTTTGTCTTTTTTGAACCCTTCAGGTAATCCGGAAGGTCCATAGGAAGTCCGGCGCCGGAGAAAATAACATCCACACCTTCCGCAATAGAGGTTTTTACAAGTTCGGAGAAATTTGAAAGGGCCATCATGATATTCACGCCGATAATGCCTTTCGTAGCTTTCTTGGCTTTCCTTATTTCTTCCGCCAGGCATTTATTGTTTGTTTCAAGGAACTTAGCGTCCATTTCCGGATCGCGCATGGCTATTCCCGGAGTAGCAATAACTCCTATGCCGCCTTCATTGGCAACCGCAGAAGCAAGCCCGGAAAGAGAGATACACACACCCATCCCTCCTTGAATTATGGGAACTTTTGCAAGCAGGCCGCCGATGTTTAAACCGCCACTACATAAATTTTCCATTATTTTCCTTTAGGTTTATCGTTTTGAATACACCGCACGGCAAATACCGCGGGCATCTTGCAGGGTAAATATTTCCCTGAACAAAACAAACCTGACTGTATAATATTATACTACATTTTATTTGAAATTGAAATTAGTCTTTTTAACCATCGCTTTGAAAAGCTTCCAGGCAGTATCTGCGGATAGCCTTGATACCAAAGCATCATTCAAGAACGCCCTGAAAGCAAGCGCCTCATTTTTTTCGGAAACTGCTTTGATGAGCGTCTCTTGATTTACTACATGGCGGTAAACCAGCGTATTTACTCCCTCCGGTAAAGCTCCGCTGTTCACGGGAGTGGCGCCGCCGGCGGCAAAGACCGCATTGGTCTCTACAACGGCCCCCAAAGGCAGACCCAAATGCTGTCCCCTGTTTGGCAGATTAACATTTGTTACAAAAGTTGCTTTCCCGAGCACTGCCAGCATTTGGTTAATATATTCTTCGCCGCTGGAATATATCTCCGGATATTTTCCCGACCTCAGTATTTTTGCATAGTCTTTTGGAGTTTTATTAAATCTGCTTATTCTGTAGGAATACGGAGTTAGCGCAAACCCCCATTTCAAGCAGGAATCTCTCTCTGTCAGGAACCACGGAACAAATTCCGCAAGATGCCTGTCTCCCGCGGCAGCAATCGCTCCAAACCTTCTGCTTAACTCATAACCAACCTGGTGCTTTGATTTCCAGTAATCCTTTCTGCTGACACCTTTTGCTCTGCCGAGTTCCTTTACAATAGTTGGGCTGTTGATATATTGCATAAACATTGTAAAAAGATCTGTCCCCTTGCACTCGGCTTTGGTTATCCAGGTAAAATGATTAATACCGAGGATATTTACCTTCACTTCCTCCCGCGTGGGCTCAGGTTCTCCCGTAATTTTTGAAAACAACTGTGCCAAATGCCGCTGTGTGCCGAAAGCTTCGTGGCAGCAGCCCCAGGCCTTTATCCCGGGGAAACCTTCGTAAAGCGCGCGGGTACAGACGGTCATGGGGTTTGTGAAATTGACGCAGAAGGCTTTCGGCGCGTATTTTTTTATCGCTTCCGCGAAGAAAAGATAATCTTTGATGGTGCGGAGGGACCTTACAACTCCGCCCGGCCCAACGGTATCACCTACAGGCTGGAAGATCCCGTACTTCATGGGTTCAAGCAGGTCAACCCCCATATCTTCAATACGGCCGGGCTGTATGGAGAGAAAAACAAAGTCGGCTCCCTGTAAGGCTTCCTTAATGGTTCTAACCGCCCTGTACTTCCAGTTTGAAACTGCTTTCGGGTGAGCCTGCAGCCAGTTGCCGTATTTGGCGTTAAATTCAGACATCGGATGATTGGTGTCGTACAAACAGACTTCTCCGTTAAAATGTTTTGTTTGCGCGAGGTCATTCATGAGCGCGTGGGCCCACCCCCTGCTTCCTCCCCCGATATATGCTATCTTTAGTTCTGCCGGTTTATCCCCGCGGCTACAGTCTATGATGCTGCTCTCGCCTTTTTTCTCTTTTGTTATGAATGCTTTTGCCATTAAATTTTCTCCTTATTATTTACGCGCTGCACTTGAATCGGAACAATTCGGAGTTTCTTATAAGATTTCTTCAAGCAATTCCACGGCATCCTGCACGAATTTCGGGCAGATCATAAGATGCGCTTCTTTAAGTTTCGCTTGTTCCAGCCCTTCTTTGGTGCTCATATTGCAGCCGAGAAGACCGGTACAGGTTAGGGCTTTGTTTTTTTCTGCGAATGCAGCCGTGAATTCCTTCACTTTTGCGTAGGTAGTTTCCTTCTTTTCCTTTTCCCCTGAAGCGGACATTCCATATTTAAGACCGAGGGCCATTACCGCCCCGGCCACCGCTCCGCAAACCTGGTCCGTCCGCCCCATGCCTGCCCCAAACCCGCAGGAAAGTTTCAGCGCTTTTTCTTCTTCCAAACCTGCTTCCGTTGAGAAAACCGCAAGCACGGCTTGCGCGCAGTTGAAGCCGCTCTTGAAAAGCTCAAGCGCTTTTTCTGTTCTATTCATCTCTTCCCGCCTTTGGAAATTGGATTCACAGGCTGTCAGTAATCTAACGAATAGTTGTATTTTACGCTTTTGGAAGGTAAAAGTAAAGAACGGCAGGAATGCGGGATTAGTTAAGAGATTGGATATTTGGACCGCAGGTTAATTTCAGAGTTTTTTCGAAGACAATCCCGGCTACTGACTTTCTGTTCAAGAATACACTTACTTTTGAATCAACCGCGCTTACCATTTCTATCTCTTGATTGCTTTCCCATGGAAGTTCTTTAAGAGTTATACCAAGAAAACCCGCCTGTTTAAGCAACTCTACAATCAAGCCCTGCAGGACGGAAATATTTGAACCGGAAAACACAATGGAGTCTACTCCGTTGAGCACCGCCACCGCTTCTCCAAAATATTTCAGTATCTGACTTTTATAGACTTCAAAAGCCAGAGCTATTTTATTATTTTTCCCTCGCAGTTCTGCGAATTCTTTCATGGTAAAGTTGTTGCCCGTAAGCCCCAGAAAACCGCTCTTTTTATTGAGCAACTCGTCCAGTCCGTGAGGAGTAAGCCCTTCCTGCTTCATAAGATAAAAGGCTATCCCGGGATCAATATCACCGGAAGAATTCAAAGACATAATGCCTTCAAGCGGGGTTAGGCCAAGGCTTATTGTTTTTGGCAGTCCGTTATAGGAGGCTGAAACCGTGGTTTTTTTGTCCAGGACAAATGAAACGGTTTTATCGTTTTTACCGGAAAGCTCTCCTGCATATTCATGAAAAATGCCATGCGCGCCGGATTTCCTCAATTCCTGTCTGTTTGCAGCCGAAAGAGGCAGAGCATAACCTCTATCTTCCTCCGGCAGGAGATTAAAGAATGAGGTATCAAAGAAAACAAAAGCAGGAATTTTTAAGTAACGGAAGGCATCTCTCAGGATACTGCCTGTATAGGGCGCGTAGAGCGGATATTTTCCAGCAAGATTTTCAAATTCGTACGGCAGTTTCTCATCAAGCTTGCAGGGAGAAACCATATTCTCTCCTCCAAAAGGAACGACAAAGGAAACCGCTTTGGCTCCCAAGCTAACCTCAAACCCGCTCCCCGTTGAATAATCCCCAGAATCATAAACCGACACCGCGCCGGCCCTGCCCTCCGGAGAATAATTAGTGAACCTGACTTTTCTTGCTCCGATTTCACCTATAGTTATCATTTACGCGCTCCGTAAGCTTCCCTTGCTATCATTATTTCTTCGTTTGTGGGCACCACCAGGATTCGGCATTCCGAATTACCCGCGGAAAGGTCTGCAACCGTATCTTTCCGGGCGTACTGAGCGACCAGGGTTCGAAAATAGAGTCGCCCCATTGAAGACGGTTCGGTCGTTTGCACTGGAAGGTTTGGCAGTTCGGTTCGAGCGGCTTCCATCAAGAGGGCG
>JBAXDA010000139.1:0-4914 GCA_037141215.1 Candidatus Firestoneibacteriota bacterium
GGGATGTGCTCCGTTTAAAAATAGGAGACAAGATAGTCACTGTTGACGGCACGGGCATAGAATACGAAGTTGCCCTCTCGGAATTCGGGAAAGACAATATCTCGGGAAGGATAATCGGCAGGAATGCCGCTTCCAGGGAATCAAAAATAAATCTGACGCTTGCCCAGGCGGTACCCAAAAGCGATAAGATGGACACCATTATCAGGATGGGCACGGAACTCGGGATAAAACAGCTTATCCCGGTAATTACCGAACGGGTGATTGTTCAAGGAAATTTCGAACACAAACTCGCCCGCTGGAGAAGGATAGCGGTAGAATCCTGCAAGCAGTCAGGCAGAACAATAATCCCGGAAGTAGCGGATGCCGCGAAATATGAGGATGTGCTTAAGAATATCAAAAAATGGCAGCTCGCGCTGATACCCTGGGAGGTTCACAGGGGAGAAGGACTTAAGACCGCCGTTAAAGACTCCTCGGTCAGGGATGTGATTATTTTTATCGGCCCTGAGGGCGGTTTCTCGCATGAAGAAGTCCGGCTGGCTGAGGACGCAGGCGTAATTCCCGTGACTCTTGGCGCCCGCATTTTAAGAGTGGATACCGCCGCGGTAACCAGCATTTCTTTGGTAATGCAGGCCTTTAACGAAATATGAGGCGTGGCAGTTCGCGGGAAAAGTATACAGAAAAGAGAGGCCCATGATCCTTGATTATCACACACATTATTCTCTATGGGAGCCGGAATGCTGTACGCCCAATCCTGATGAAGACAGGAATGTGGAAGCTATGATGGCCGGAGGGGCGGAAAGGATCTGCCTGTCCGGAAGCAATGAACTGGTCTCCCGCCTGGCAAAAAAATATCCCGGTTTTATAATTCCTTTCATCTATATCCGTCCCGGCACCGATAAACCTGAAGTAATAAAAAAATACCTGCAAAAAGGTTTCAAAGGCTTGAAATTTCACCTGCCGAAGTTCCGTTATGACGACGAAAGATGTTTTAAGTATTACGAACTGGCGGAGAAGGCAGGACTGCCGACGCTTTTTCACACGGCAATCTCTGCGGGAGCCGGCAGCCCGTTCCAAAAGAAAATAAAATTCTCTTCTGATTTTACAAGACCGATAACTCTTGACCGGGTTGGCCGGTGCTTTCCCGCGCTTAAGATAGTAGGGGCGCATCTCGGCTATCCGTGGTACGCAGAGGCGCTGGGCTTGCTTGCCTGGTTCCCGAATATATATTGGGACCTGACAATAGGCCAGCTTTCCTGTGAACGGGGCGGCAAGTCTTATATAAAAGAGCAGATGCTGCATTTCTATAAAGAAGGCGCCTTGAATCCCTCAAAACTTCTCTACGGCTCGGACAGCATGCTTGAACGGCCGGCGGAGGAATTCAAGGGCAGGCTGGGCTGGGCAAAAAGAACAATAAAATTTGAACTGGAAGCGCTCGGGTTGAAGCAGGAAGCGCAGGAGCTTATCCTCGGCAGAAACGCGGAAAAACTTTTGGGGCTCTCCCCTCTGTAATAACACCATAAACGGCTTTTGGAGGTAATATTATGTCGCAGGAAAAAGAGATTTCAGCAAAAGAAAAGAAACTAAGAAAATGGATGAAACAGAACGGGTACGGGGCAGTATTGCTTTCCCGTATGGCAAACTTTGCCTGGTTTACCTGCGGGGGGGACTCGCATGTAGTCTCGGCAAGCGACAACGGAGTTGCTCCGGTACTGGTAACCCCCGACAAAAAATATCTTATTGCCAACAACATTGAGGCCGGCAGACTCTCCGACGAAGAGCTTAAGGGACAGGGCTTTATAATAAAAAAATACAACTGGTGGGAAGAGTTCAGGAAAAAGGAAATTATTGAAGAGCTGGTGAAAGGCGTAAAACTTGCCAGCGACGACGGTTTTGCAGGGACACCCAATGTTGAAGGCGAGGTGGCCCGCCTGCGTTTCCGGCTTCTGCCGGAGGAGATAAAAAGATACAAGTGGCTCGGAAGAAAAGCCGGCAGGGCTATGGCCAGAGTCTGTAAGAAACTCAAAAAAGGAGATACCGAGCATTCCATAGCGGGTAAACTTGGCGGGCAGCTGCTTAAAGACGGTATTATGCCGACCGTGTTGCTGGTTGCCTCGGATGAGCGCCTTTTAAAATACAGACATCCCATCCCTCAAGACAAAAAACTTGAAGAGACGGTAATGGTGGTGGTTTGCGCGAGAAAATGGGGGCTGATCGCAAGCTTAACGAGAATCATTCATTTCGGCCCTGTTTCTGCCGAACTCAGGAAGAAACACAACGCAGTATTGAAGGTGGATGCGGCCTTCAACCTAAACAGCAAACCCGGAGCGAGCGCGGCGGAGATTTTTGCGAAAGCGCAGTCTGCCTATAAAGAAACCGGCTATGCCGATGAATGGATGCTTCACCATCAGGGCGGGGCAACGGGTTATGCCGGCAGGGATTATAAAGCCACGCCCGGAAGCAAAGAAATAGTAGAAATAAACCAGGCCTTCGCCTGGAACCCGTCAATCACGGGGACCAAATCCGAAGACACGATAATTGTAAGGAAAGACAGAGTGGAGTTTATCACGCCGACGCCGGGCTGGCCGATGCTCTCGGTCAAGGTCGGAAACGAAACGGTTTTAAGACCGGATATATTGGAAATAAACTAAGCTATGTCTAAGCCCGTAATATTTTTAGATACCCTTGGCTGTAAGGTGAATCAATATGAATCTCAGGCCATGCGAGAACTTCTTGCCCGTCAGGGTTTCACTTTTTCTCTTGAGGTGAAAGATGCGGATGTATTTGTCCTTAATTCCTGTATTGTTACGGAAAGCTCCGAGCAGGAGTGCCTCCTGAAGATAAAAAATGCAAAAGAGAAGAACTCCCGTCTAAAAATTGTCGCGGCCGGCTGTCTCGCGGATTCCGGAAGACGCGCCGAGGGTGCGGAGCAATATATTACAAATGCCGATAAACCAAAAATTGCCGCCTTGCTGGCGGGGGAAGAACGGCCTTTTGAGAATTTAAAGATTTCCGGTATTTCCGGGCAGGCCCGCGCCATTGTCAAGATTCAGGACGGCTGCGACAACTTCTGTTCCTACTGCGTGGTTCCAAATCTCCGTGGCAAAGTAAAGAGCAGAGACCTTAAAGAAATCTTTGAGGAGATCAAAACTCTTACGGATGCCGGCTGCAAAGAGATAGAGCTTGTAGGGAAAAATATCGGCTGCTATGGAGAGGATCTTGATACCGGACTGAACCTTTCTTCTGTGCTGAGCGTTGCGGCAGGGGCAGTAGGGGACGGACGGATAAGGCTGGGTTCCATAGAACCAGAACATGTTACCGACGACCTGCTTGATGTAATGGAAGATTCAAAGCATGTTTGCGGGCATCTCCACATTCCGCTTCAGAGCGGCGATGACACCATACTGCGCCTGATGAACAGAAATTATTCCACAGGAAGTTTCCGGAAGACCGTAAATAAGGCGCGCGGCCTGCTGAAAGAGCTCTGTGTAACAACGGATTTAATCGCGGGTTTCCCCGGGGAAACTGAAGACAATTTCAGGCAGACCGCGGATTTTGCGGAGGAACTTGCTTTTGCGGGCGCGAATATCTTTGCCTACTCCGATCGGCCCGGTACCGGGGCTGCGGGTCTCGGACACAAAGTCACGGACGGGGTTAAGCTGGAAAGGGCAGAAAGGTTAAGCGCCGCCTGCGCTGTATCCGCTGAAAAATACAGTGATAGTTTTATCGGGAAAGAGGCGGAAGTTCTGCTTTTAAAGGCTCTTGAAGGAAAAAAAGGTCTTTATGAAGGCCTAAGCGCCAATAATATAAGGGTTTTTCTTGAAAACACGGGCATGAATCTGGTAAATACTATAGTGAAGGTAAGATTAGAAAAAGCGAATGGCCGGATGATTGGACGGGTCGTTCAGTAAGAATAGAAAGTGGGAAGCAATAGGGAGTTTATTATGGTCGGTTGCATCTTTTGCAAAATAGTGCAGAAACAAATACCTGCAAAGATCGCCTATGAGGACGATTATGTTCTTGCTTTTGAGGATGTGGACCCTCAGGCTCCGGTACATTTTCTCGTAATTCCTAAAGAGCACATAGGTACCGTGCTTGAGGTGGACGAAAAGCATAAAGATATTCTCTGCAAGATGTATGAGGCGGCAGCGAAACTTGCCGTGGAAAAAAAGATAGACAGCCGCGGTTTCAGGCTTGTGATAAATACCAATTCCGAAGCCGGGCAGACGGTTTTTCATCTTCATATGCACCTCCTTGGCGGAAGGCATATGGCCTGGCCTCCCGGCTGATTCCGGAAAAAATTAAAGTTTGAACCAAAGGGAATATAATGAAGAGGAAACCTGTTGTCGCGCTGGACGGACCGGCCGGCTCCGGAAAAAGCACCATTGCCAAACTTGTGGCCGCGAAACTCGGACTGCATTATCTTGACACCGGAGCAATGTACCGGTCAATAACACTTAAAGCTTTGAGAACGGGGACTGATACAAAGAATGAAGCCGCGCTTACCGCGCTTGCCCTCTCCACGAAAATTGATTTTGTTTACGGCGGAGAAAAACTGAGAGTTTTAATGGACGGGGAAGATGTTACCGAAGCTATCCGACTGCCGGAAGTTTCAAAAACCTCGTCCGATATCGCGGATTCCATAGGTGTCCGCAAAGAACTGGTAAAGAAACAGCAGGAACTTGGTCTGGCAGGGGGCGTAATTATTGACGGCAGGGATATCGGCTCGCTTGTTTTTCCTGACGCCGAAGTGAAAATCTATCTTGACGCATCCGTTAAAGAACGGGCTCTCCGCAGGTTCAAAGAACTGGAAGCAAGAGGCATAAAGACCGGTATAGGCGAAGTTGAGAAAGACATCTGCGAAAGGGACGAGAGGGACAGGTCCAGGCCCTTTGGAGCTCTAAAAAAGGTGCCGGA
>JBAXDA010000140.1:0-4913 GCA_037141215.1 Candidatus Firestoneibacteriota bacterium
GGGGCAGACCATAATACACATCCAACAGCCCACGCATTTATCCTTATCATGCAGCACCACTCCGTCCTTGTCCTTATACATAGCAGAGGTAAGGCAGGCCTCAATACACGGCGCATCATGGCAATGCCTGCACTGAAGCGCAAAGGTGGTATAGCCATTCTTCTCAAAGACCAGGCAGGAATCCTGAAGCGGCTGAAAACCTTCCGTCTTAAAGGTCTTGATTATGTTCTTAGATTTCGAATGCTGCGTAACGCAGTGAACCTCGCAGAGCCTGCAGCCTATACAGTATTCTTCGTTTATCAATATTTTTTTCATATTTCCTCGCTTTTGCTAACCATCCAACCTTCCAATCCTCTAAACTTCCTATTTACCACGCTTCTCCCGCGTGCTTAATATCCAGCAATCTCAATTCAAGCTCTGAAAGATCCACTCCTCTTAATTGAGATCTGTTGCCGCGCAGCGATTCAACGGCATTTATTCCCATTCCGCCGAGCATCTCTTTTATCTCTAGAGACCAGGCGCGGAGCAAATTGTAAGCTCTTTCCGCACCAATCTCAGGATTCAATCTTTTTTTCAAGTTCGGATCCTGGGTAGCAATACCCCAGTTGCATTTGCCCGTGTAGCATTTCTGACAGAGATGACAGCCGAGAGAGATCAAGGCTGAGCTTCCAATATATACGGCGTCTGCTCCAAGCGCAATGGCTTTAATAATGTCTCCGGAATTTCTGAAACCTCCCGCGCAGATTATAGAAGCTTTCTGCCTTATGCCTTCCTCTCTAAGCCTCTGGTCAACCGAAGCCAGCGCAAGCTCTATAGGTATTCCGACATTGTCCCTGATAATCGTCGGCGCCGCGCCCGTACCGCCGCGTATGCCGTCTATAACCACAAAATCGGCTCCGGCGCGGACCAGGCCTGAAGCAATGGGAGCAATGTTGTGTACAGCGGCAATCTTTACTCCTACAGGCTTGCTGTATCTTGTTGCCTCTTTGAGAGCAAAGATGAGCTGTTTTAAATCTTCTATTGAATAAATATCATGATGCGGCGCCGGTGAAATAGCATCCGAACCCTCGGGGATAAGCCTGGTTCTGGAAACCTCGCTGTCAACTTTTTCTCCCGGAAGATGCCCTCCTATCCCGGGTTTTGCCCCCTGCCCGACCTTAATCTCAATGGCAGCCGCGGCATTAAGATAAGCCGCGTCCACGCCGAACCTTCCGGAAGCCACCTGCACAATAGTATTTTTCGAATAGGGCTTCAAATCTTCATGAAGCCCTCCTTCACCGGTATTCCAATAGGTTCCGTACTTGCTGGCAGCCATTGCCAGAGACTTCTGCGCGTTAAGTGATATTGACCCGTAACTCATGGCCGAGAACATAATCGGCGTTTCAAGCTTCAATTGAGGCGCTAGCTTCGCGTTTTCAACAAACCTGTCAGGTTTGCTGCCTATGAAGGTTTTCAACTCCATCGGTTCCCGGAGAGGGTCAATCGAAGGGTTCGTGACCTGAGAGGCATTGAGAAGTATATGGTCAAAATATTCTTTGTATTTCTTGTCACTGCCCATTCCCGTAAGAAGAATACCGCCGGTCTCCGCCTGTTTGATAATCGCGTAAACATCGCCTGACTTCCAATGCGCGTTTTCCTTTATCTCCGGAGCCGACCGGACTATTTCCAGCGCGTCGGTAGGGCAGATATCCTCGCAAAAATGACAGCCCACACATTTCTCGTTGTAGGACATAAGGGTGTTATTTTCGGCGTCATATTCGTGCGCGTCATTAGAGCACATACGCACGCAGGCCTGGCAGTTAATGCACTTGTCCAGGTCCCTCTTTATTTCAAAATTTCCTCTAACCCTTGATTTCGCCATTACTTCTCCCCTTGTCCCAGGAACGATTATACCCACACAGCTAATCTTCTTTCTGTTTTACCTTCTCTTACTTTATGAACCTTAGAACTTTATGAACTTTACGAACTTCTTTCCAGCCGTCCAATCACCGGCTTTCCCGCGTCAGGCATCCAGACCTTGTCCAGATCCCTGCTGACAATTCTTATCGCGGCTTCTTCCGAAGCTATAAAGAGCTTCGTCCCTTTCTGCCCGCAAACCAGGGGCCTAAGTTTTGTCCTGTCGTTCAGACCCAGCATCATCTTTCCGTCGGAAACAATTATGGCGAAGGGTCCGTTCAAAAGAGCCGAACCATAGACCATCCGGATCTTCGTGTGAAATTCTTTTTCCTTTTCGTCCATCATCGCTATCTGGGACCAGAAAGGAGCGGCAAGCGCTTTGCAAGCCATTTCATAAGACAACCGGTGTTTCCTTACCAGCAGGTCAAAAAGGTAAGCGATAACTTCGGTGTCAGTAAAGAGCGTGCAGTAATAGCCTGAGTTCTCAAGATATCTCCGGTTTATCCCGTACGAGGATATTTCTCCGTTATGAACCACGGTCCAGTTCAAGAGTCCGAAAGGATGTGCCCCTCCCCACCAGGCCACGGAATTTGTCGGGAATCTGTTATGCGCGGTCCAGATATATGCTTTATATTCCGGAATACGGAAGAATTCTGCAATCTCGTCGGGATTTCCGACTCCTTTGAAAGCCCCCATATTTTTTCCGGAAGAGAAAATAAAAGCGTCTTTTACAGTCCTGTTAAGTTCAAAAACCTTCTCCGCCGTGAATTCTTCTTCTATCTCGTGCCTTGTAGCCCCGCTCTCCTCGTCTATTAAGAGCATATCTTCTTTAGGTTTGAGAAAAAATCTCTTTAGTACAGGGGGAGTCTTTAAGGTCTTAACAAATTTAGTAGGAATCGGCTCTGCATGTTTAATATCAAAGTGCTTTTTCAGGAAGGCTTCCGCTTCCTCGATAGCCGCTTCCCGCCCGAACATAATATGGAAACAATAATAATCCTTATATTCCGGATAGATGCCGTAGGCCGCGTAGCCTGAGCCCAGCCCATTACCCCTTTCCATCATATTACAAATGGAAGTTACTATATCATTCCCGGGGAAAACGGTGCCCGAAGTGTCCATAATACCGGTAACTCCGCAGCCGGAAGGTATTTTATGCAGCCTGTCATCAGCGTATTTTTGCATCTAAAACTCCTTAGCACCCGGTATTTCGTAAACTGTATTGTACCACTAATATTTAAACTCCTGCAGGTCCAATCTGCCATATCTACTAACTCTAATCCGTATCCGTTTCCCAAAAAAAAAGTGTTTACCCAAACATCTCTCCGTTTAAGGTAAACACCGTTGTTTTGCAGAAAAAAAAGAAGGCGTCTCGCAACTTTGCAAAGACGCCTTCGTCCTTCTTCAGTTATATTCTAACAGACTTGGAAGTGTCTGTCAATACCTGTTTACACAAGACCCTGATCTATCATCGCATCAGCAACCTTCCTGAACCCGGCAATGTTCGCGCCATTGACATAGTTTCCGGGTGTGCCGAATTCCTCCGCGGCATTTTTCGCCGAGGAGTGTATGTTGATCATAATTGTGTGGAGCTTGTCGTCTACTTCTTCCTTTGTCCAGGAAAGCCTCATGCTGTTTTGGGACATTTCCAGGCCTGAAGTGGCGACACCGCCGGCGTTCGCCGCTTTGCCGGGGCCGTAAAGAATCTTTTTGTGCAGAAACACATCAACTGCCTCGGGAAGGGACGGCATATTTGCGCCTTCGGCAACAACTTTGCACCCGTTCGCCACAAGCGCTTTGGCATCCTTGGCATCAACTTCATTCTGAGTAGCGCAGGGAAGCGCAATTTCCGCGGGAACGAGCCCCCAGGGTCTTTTGCCTGCAACAAACTTCGCTCTCTTATACTTGGCTGTATATTCCTTGATCCTGCCCCTCTTTACATTCTTAAGGTTAAGAACAAAGGCCAACTTTTCGTCATCAATCCCGTCTTCATCTATGATAGTGCCGTTTGAATCGGAGAGAGAAACAACCTTCGCTCCAAAATGATTTGCTTTCTCAACAGCATACTGCGCAACATTTCCTGAGCCGGAGATAAGAACTCTCTTGCCTTTGAAACTGTCGCTTTTGGTCTTGAGCATTTCTTCGGCAAAATATACCGTGCCATAACCGGTGGCCTCCGGCCTTATAAGGCTTCCTCCCCAATTAAGACCTTTACCGGTAAGAATGCCTTCAAAAACATTCTTAAGTTTTTTATACTGCCCGAAAAGATAGCCTATTTCCCTGCCGCCAACACCTATGTCGCCCGCAGGCACATCGGTATTTGCGCCGATATGTCTGAAGAGTTCGCTCATAAAACTCTGGCAAAATCTCATTACTTCTGAATCCGACTTTCCTTTAGGATCAAAATTGCTCCCGCCTTTTCCGCCGCCCATAGGCAGTCCGGTAAGACTGTTTTTGAAGACCTGCTCAAATCCGAGAAATTTTAGGAGACCAAGGTTTACGGAAGGATGTAATCTTAATCCGCCTTTGTAGGGACCAAGAGCACTGTTGAATTCAACCCTGTAACCGGTGTTCACATGAATCTCGCCCTTATCATCGGTCCACGGCACTCTGAATATTATGGTTCTTTCCGGTTCCGTGACCCTTTCAAGTATCTTCGCTTCCTTATACTTGGGCTTGCTCTCAACCACCAGCCTTAGAGAGTCGAGAACTTCTTTGGAAGCCTGTAGAAATTCGGTTTCCCAGTGACACCTGTTGTACAGCTTGTCTAGAACTGAATCAACATATTTGCTCATGTCTCCCCCTTAAAATAAAAAGGGCGGCTATGCAATTTACTGCATAGACGCCATCGTCTTGCACTTTATCCAAGTGCGTAGATAATATACCAAACGAAAATGGCCTAGTCAACGCAAAAAATGCTTTTTTTATATCCTGAGAGGGTCTTTTTGGCCTTTTTTTCCGTATTTAAGCCTTGATTTTCTGCAATCATAGCTATTTTAGACCCGTTAGGCCTTTTAGGC
>JBAXDA010000141.1:0-4864 GCA_037141215.1 Candidatus Firestoneibacteriota bacterium
AAGGGTCGGGGTGGCGCCGAATGCCGGATGCGGACTTTGCCAGGCCTGTATAAACGGCATGTCGAACTACTGTCCTGAATATACTGCGTTCGGCATTGACATGGATGGAGGACACACCGAATATGTCAGAGTTCCATCCAAATTTGTGCGGCAGGGAAATGTGAATATACTTCCTGAAGGAATATCCGATCTGGAGGGAAGTGTCCTTGAGCCCTTTTCATGTGTGGTCAACGGGGTCAGGAAGTCCCAGATCGTCCTCGGCGACACGGTTGTTATTTTCGGTGCCGGCCCCATCGGGATGATGCACCTGATGCTGGTGAAGATCCTTGGAGCAGCGAAGATAATCATGGTGGACATAAATCCCGAAAGGCTCGAGAAGGCGTTAAAGTCAGGAGCCGGATATGTGATCAACTCCTCGAAGGAGGATGTGAAGAAGAACATAATGTCCCTGAGTTCCGGCAGAGGGGCTGATGTTATAATCACTGCATGCCCCGTCAGGGAAGTCCAGGAAATGGCAACCGATGTCCTTGCCCCATTTGGAAGACTGAGCTTTTTCGGGGGACTTCCAGCCGGATCATCCAAGATACAGTTCGACTCGAACGCAGTTCATTACAAGAATCTGATTGTCACAGGAACAACAGGAGGTTCTATTGATGACTACCGCCGCGGAATGGAGCTGGCTGTGAACGGGAAAGTGGATCTTGCCTCTATAGTTTCCGATAGTTTTCCTCTGAACGAGTTGGAGGCCGCCTACGCGAAAGCGCAGAACGCGCCAGCCGGTAAAGTTGTCCTGATCAACAGTTAACATAAAGGTTCAATGCCATGAACAAAGTTGGAATTTATTACGCCTACTGGAATAGGGACTGGGATGCGGATTTTGTCCCGTTCGTCTCAAAGGTCAAAAAACTCGGGTTCGACATTCTCGAGGTCAACTCGGGGACTGTCACCAATATGCCGCTGAAGGATCGTGACCGTCTCAAGAAAGTCGCGCTCAGGGAGAATATCGAACTTACATTCTGCATCGGCATGACCGCCGAATACGATATCGCCTCCGGGGATTCTGCTGTCAGGAAAAACGGAATAGACTTTCTAATGAGGCAGGCTGAGATGCTTAAATACATGGAAGCCAAGCAGTTAAGTGGAATAATCTACAGCTCCTGGCCAGGCTCTCTTCCTGCAGGAGTCATCGACAAGAAGCCTTATCTCCGTAGAAGCATCGCAAGCATGAGGGAGGTCATCAAGAAAGTGGAGGACTGCGGCGTATATTTCAATGTGGAAGTCGTCAACCGCTTCGAGCAGTACCTGCTGAACACTTGCGAGGAGGCACTGGAATATGTCAAGGCCGTCGGAAGCCCGAACTGCAAGATACTTCTTGACACATTTCACATGAACATCGAGGAGGACAGCTTCACCGGTGCCATTGAAAAAGCCGGCTCCTATCTCGGTCACATGCACATCGGAGAGACAAACCGCCGGGCGCCGGGGTGCGGCAAGATGGCATGGGATGAAATTTTCCAGGCGCTTAAGAAAATCGGCTACAAGGGTGCCATCGTAATGGAGCCGTTCCTCATTCCTGGAGGAGAAGTTGGCAGAGACATAAAGATTTACAGGAGCCTCGAAGTGGAGGACTTGGATGTAGAAGCGAAAAGAGCGCTGCACTTCGTAAGGGGTAAATTGAAATAATAAATTCGGCAAGATAACAGGATTGATAGTATAAAACCAATATAAAATAGGATGAAAAATTATGCCAAAAGGATTGATTCAGATTAAAATGGTTCCGGGGAAGTCAATGGATGAAATCGACAACGAAAGTTTCTGCGCGAGATTCAGGCCTTTCGATGGAAATTTCAAAAATATCACATTGTCGGAAAAATCATCAGGCCATTCATCGCCGAAAAAAACTGTCAGCCTTTCCGAAGGTTGGATCATGGCGGAGGAAATGCCGGAAGCCCATATCGGCCACTGGAGATCGCCGGAAGAATTGGGACTTTGGAATAATGCCGTTCCCGCGGTCATACCAGGAAGCGTGCAGACGGCTCTTGTGAAGGCTGGAAAATATCCGGATCCGTATTTTGGAATCAACGATGATATTATATGACGGCAAGGTATTCGGCCTACACGGATATCTGGGAATTCTTCAACGAAGACGACTATACCCCCGATGAATGGCTGAATGAGTCCGCTGCATTTGTGAAAAAGCTGGATCCCAACAAGCACCTTATGACTACAAATTTTGAACGCCCCGGACTTGAGTGGTGCGATCTGGTCACGCCGCATGAATATATGTACACTGACGAACTCAATATAGATATTTATCTCGCGAAAGAAGGCTGCAGATTTAAGCATTTCAAAAAACCTATACTCTATACGGAGTTCGGGAATCAGGCCTGGTGGGGAAACCAGAGCAGGAATAAATGGAGGGTGGCGGTCTGGTCCGGTTTCTTTAACGAGCTGGCCCTTCTCTTCTGGGATATGACACATACGGTATACACCAGCGGTCAGCCGTCGTCACCGATCAATGCGTATCTCGGGCCGTCTGAAAGAAGCGACTTTAAAGTTTTTCAGAAATTTGTAAAGAATATTCCGGCTTCAGCCGCGACCATAAATGTCTATGCCGTAGAGGAATCGGAGTTGAGAGGTTACGGTCTGGCGTCAGGTGGAATGGTCTGGGGTTATTTAAACCATATTACCTCGCACGCGCATAAAAT
Organism: Candidatus Firestoneibacteriota bacterium; assembly: GCA_037141215.1. Lineage (GTDB taxonomy): Bacteria > Oederibacteriota > D2-FULL-39-29 > D2-FULL-39-29 > CAIOVX01 > JBAXDA01. The sequence continues at coordinate 2,709 of JBAXDA010000141.1, forward strand.
TTCCGGCTTGAAAGTAAGAATCGAGACCGGCTTTGGAAAGTGGAATATTAAGTGGATAGATCCGCTGACCGGAAATTTTATGGGACAGGAGGAAGTTGAGAGTTCCGGAAGATCCACCACCGTAGAGGTTCCTGCTATCAGGGCAGACCTTGCATTTACTATGAAAAGGAAAGATTAATATTGTTTTGCCTCCGGGTAATTAATGGAACGATTCAATCCTTTGCAGGGTCTAACAGATAGAAACAAACACCTGAAAGGAGGATTTACAATGAAGACTAAAACCCTTGTAATTGCAATGCTTGTGAGCCTGTTTGCGGCAGCTGCTGCAGCTCAGGAGGCCCGCGGGGCCGGAGAAGACCAAACACTTACGAATGCTCAGAAAGCCGCCGTAAAAGAGATTATTTCAAAATACAAAGCAGACACGCTTACTGCGAATGATGCCAAAGCAATACACCGCGCCCTCAGGGATGCGGGAGTGCGTGGCGGACCGACGGAAGACCGGGCGATAAGCGAAGCGGGTTTTGATCCTGAAAAACTCAAAGAGCTTGATCCTCCTCCAAGCAGACTGGGGAAAAATTCCGAAAGACAGAAGACAGAAGTCGGAAGTCAGAAGTCTGAGGGCAAGGGGCAAGGCGGGGGGAGCAAATACACCCTCGAGCAGGCCTGCTCTGACAATGCACAGCTTAAAACTATTGCTTTTGACGGGCTTGCCTATATTACGGGTGATTTTGGGTTTGACACCTTCCTGCCTCCCGGTAAAGTCTCCGACTACTTCGGCTTTCAATATATGAGGGACATTGACGGAAAAGAAGGCGGGCATAACACCAGTTTTTTAACAAGCATTGCAAGTAATATGCTGAAAACCCTTAGCAGCGAACAGAGGGCGATGCTTCTTTCTGCGGCAAAGGAACAGGAAGCAGACATTAAGAAGTTTGCCGAGATGCGTCTCCCTCTAATTAAGGCTTTCAGAAGAAACCTGGAAGGAGATTATCCTTCAGGGAAAAAGGCTCTGGACAAGGCCGCAGTCTTGAAATACTCGGCTTCTTTATATGAACTTGACGGCGTAATAGCTTATAAACGCGCCGAGGTTATGGGAAAAGTAATAAGTAGTTTTACAACTGAGCAAAAAGCAACGCTTGCGAAATTAAAATTCGGAGATTCCCGCACCTGGCCGGATATTCCCGAGCAGCTGGATAAGAGAAGCATGTCGCACTCCCAGAATGTCGCGGTGATGACCTATGCCAGCGAGATGTTTGCCTGGTATGCCGGCTCCCTGGAGGCTGATACTTATTTTTGTCCCGAGAGGCACGGTATGTACTTTGGCGGCTTCGGAATGAAAACTGCGCCCGCGATGGGGAAGCAGAACTATTCCATAAGCACTTCGCTCACAGGGGATTCAGGAGAGGCGTTCCTGAATGCGCTTGATGTGAGCCAGAAGAAAAAAATAACTGAAATAGTGGACCTGCAGAGGAAAGACCTGGCGGAGATAGTGACTGTGAGAAGGGCTATATCGGCAGAACTAAGACGCTTTCAAAAAGGCGAAACAGCGGACAAAGCGAAAGTGCTCTCCCTTTCAAAAAGATACGGAGAGCTTGACGGAGAGCTGGCGTATTTTTACGCCTCCGCCTTTGGAGAGGTCGGAAAGAGTCTGACTTCCGGCCAGAAAGCAAAACTTGCTGCCATGAGGACCATTAATCCTTCGGAGCCCAGAGGCCCGTTCCTTTACTCTGATCCTCTGCCCAACCCCTCTATACCCAATACGGATTTCTTCTTCGGGAAATAGAGGACTGGTTATGGAATTCAACTAGTTTTTCGGGGCAGAAGATACTCCCGGATCCCGCAAACTCAAATTATGAATTCAACAATAAAGACGCCTATATCTCCGGCGAAAAACTTCCCGGCTCCGGGCGTGTCAGAGTTTCAGTTTCTCCTGAGAAAGTGAAAGTCGAATATATCCGTTCCTTTCTGCCTAAGGACGCGACAAAAGAACATCCCGACGGAGAAACAGCCTTTTCCTATGAGATAAAACCATCCGCTAAATAGAGTAACTTACAGATTCCCTGTTTTATCCGCCAAACCTTATTTAAATGCTATAGATTAACATCCACCGATACAACTGTTTTGAAATTAGAAATTGAATGTGGACTTACAATTTG
>JBAXDA010000142.1:0-4745 GCA_037141215.1 Candidatus Firestoneibacteriota bacterium
CCATTCATTCTTGGCGATTATGTTCAGGAAGTTCTCGAAAGCCGTATCCATCGTAATACAGCTTCCGCAGAGTGTGTTTTTCTTTTCTTTTAACCAGGCCGCCCCATCCCTGATTACCACATTAAAACCCCCAAACTTAAATTCGCAGGCTTTGCCGGGCGCGCCCGCAAAGAATAACGCATCGGTCACCCCTATAATATTAAAGTTAAAATTCTTGAGAAACGCCACGGTCCATCTCGGATTTACATGGCAGTTATCTATGATTATCTCCGCTGTTATTTTGTCCCTTAAGGCAAAAGCCGCGTCAATAATTCCTCCTCCTTTGAAATTCTGGCTCATCGGGCCGTTTCCGAAATGCACAAGGACTTTAACTCCCGCCTCATAAGCTTTCATAAATTCGCCGTAGGAACAGCCGGCATGCCCTACCCCGGCAACCGCGCCTGTTTTTGTAACATGCTTTATCAGTTTTAACGCAGGCTCGCCCCATTCAGGCGCTATCAAGACCCTTTTAATGGTGTCGCCGGAAAGTTTTTTTAACTTTTCGTAGTAACCAATCTCGGGTTTTTTAAAGTACTTCGGGTCCTGCGCCCCTCCGTAAGCGGAATCTTTAATATATGTGCCTTCCATGTCCAGTCCGAGCAGCTTGGAGCCCCCGGTAAACCCCTCTTTAACCGCTTTTCCGCAAACGCGCATAAATCTTGCCAGGCTCTCATCCGGGGAAGATGCTATAGAAATAATAGAAGAGGTTGTCCCGTGTTTTGCGTGCATTACACCCGAGTTAAAGAGGCCTTTTCTGAAAGTCTTTTCATCGGAGGAAAACTCATTCTTCTTTCTATTGTAAATGCCCTTGCCTGAATAAAAATTAGCTCCACCATGCTGATGTGTATCAAAAAACCCGGGGAGAACATAAGCGCCTTTGGCGTCAAAAACTTTTGCCCCGGAACGGCTTTTCTTCTCCTTGGCTTCCGGAGAGAATAATCCCGGTTCCGTTTTCCCGCCTTCTATGGCTTTTATCTTTCCTTTCTCCAGCAGGACCGCAGCACCTTCTCTTATCCCTGAAGGTGTGAATACTTTTCCGTTAACTATAAGGGTTTTCATTCTTTCTCCTGTATAATACTCTTCGCTTCGGAAAATCTTTGTTCCATAACATAAATACGGATAGTGCCAAGTCCGTCAGCCGTTACGCGGTAGGCTCCGCCTAGGGATTCGCCTTTCAAAAGGACATAAATACCGGCCGCCTCAAGATTTCCTTTGATGAGCTGGGCCTCTATTATATCGTGAGTTTCAAAAAGAAGTTTCTCTTCGTTCATTTTAACAGCCTTCAGCAATACTTCTTAGGGATGTAATCTCCTAAATATGATATTAAAACCCGCCGTTAAATACAAGTATATTTACGACAACAGAGGATAGTCTGTTTTCCAAAAGAAGATAGAAAGGAGCCAAAAACATGCTATAATTATTCTACTTCTTTTGTCGGAGTCCAATTTGAGCGACTGGAAAAAGCTTCTTCTTTTAAGCTGGATCATACTTTTCGTTCATATGGCAGGCATGAGTATGATTATGCCCTTCCTGCCTTTGTATATCGGCGACCTGGGAGTAAAAGACCCGAAAGCCCTCTCGGTATGGAGCGGCGTGATTATGGGGTCGGCTTTCCTGGTCTCCGCGCTTGCTGCGCCTTTCTGGGGTTCTCTCGGAGACAGGAAAAGCAGAAAACTTGTCATCCTCAGAGCCTCTTTCGGTTTAAGCATCGTAACCATACTTATGTCCCACTGCACAAATGTTTACCAGCTCCTGGGTTTAAGGCTGCTCCACGGCTTTCTCGGCGGCATAGTCCCAACCTTCATCGCTCTCGTCTCGGTAAAACTTCCCAAGGAGAAGACCGGACAGGCAATCGGGACTTTGCAGACTTCTCTGATTGCCGCCAATATTATCGGGCCTTTCATAGGCGGCTTTTTAACGGACCTGGTCGGCTACAGGAATGTACTCTTTCTTATCTCCCTGCTGACTGTAGGCGGAGGGGTGCTGACCATCCTTTTCGTTAAAGATTCAAACTCGCGCTCGCCCGCGAAGAAACAAACAAGCGTTTTTGAAAATATCAATGCGGTATTCGCTTCGAAAAAAGTTCTTGCCGCTGGGTTTGTGCTGATGGCCGTACAGTTCGCGCTCGGTATGATGCAGCCGGTCATGCCGCTTTTTATAAAACAAATCTATACGGGAAATAACGCCGCCACTATGATAGGCGCCTCTGTAGCCATTACCGGTTTTGCCACCCTGCTTTCCGCGCCTTTCCTCGGAAAACTCGGCGACAAAAAAGGGCATGTAAACATCCTCTCCTTAAGCCTCCTTGGCACGAGCATTTTTTACGCCCCGCAGGCTCTTGTCGTAACACTTTCTCAGCTTTTCCCTTTAAGATTCATCCTGGGGCTCTTTGTCGGAGGCGTTGTGCCTTCAACGCAGACTATCATCGTAAAGAACACGGATAACAGCAACCGAGGCGGGATTCTCGGAATAACCCAGGCAATGAGCATGCTGGGCTTCGCGCTTGGGCCCATCGTCGGAGGAAGTCTCGGTTCCGTGCTCGGTTTCAGGAGTGTTTTCTTGTGCACTTCGGCGGGACTGCTGCTGGCGTGGTATCTTTCAGGAACGCTGATAAAACAACAGGGACCGGTAGGCAAAGAAGCTGTGGAGTAGACTGTTTTACTTTTCGAAAACCGCACCCAGAGAAATCCTATGAATCAAACCCAGATCCGAATAGCCAAGGGGCAGGTCAAAAGCGTAATCAAGCATTAGAGTTATTCCCGGCAGCAGGCCGGAAAGTTTAATACCCGCGCAGCCGGAGGCCTGGTTCAAATTCCCGTCGCCCGCTAAAAATAAGCCGGACATTACCAAGAGATCGGAATGCCGAGACGCAAAGTTTCAGCCGACTTATTTCACTTGGAGTTGTTATTGGTGTTGGTATTAGTATTCACATTGGTATTAATATTATTGATATTGATAGTAATGTTTTTGTCGTCTTTTTCTTTATTGTCCCGATCCTCTTTCCCTCTCTTTCTCTCCTCTTTTACCACAACTGTTTTTTGCTTGGGTTTCACATAAGTATAATTATCACTATAAACCACTTTCGCCGTTTCCACCTCTATAAGCCTTTCCACGAAGTTGGTAGAATCCTCATACCTGCTCATGGTAATAAAGAAAAGATGGGAGGCGCCGGTAATCCTTCCGAGTTTCTGTATAGTCTCGTCATCAACCGCACCCGAGACCTGCAGTTTCTGTTCGGCAACAACTTTTTCAAGCATGTTCCTGTCTATTACCGAAAATCCGGAATAGGAGGAGTACTCGTCCAGAAACATTTTCTCGTAGGCGGAACAGATAAAATTCTTGTCGTTCTCTACTAGGCCCGCCAGATTAAGATTGCGGTCCGTTGTAGCCGTATTTGCGCCGGGTATTATCGCAATCCCGACCTTTTTTCCCTCAAGCAGTTTCTTTTCAAATCCCGTATAAAGTTTTGAAACGCGCATTTCGTTCATTCTTACGGCCAGAGTAAATTCAGATCCGTTTCTCTTGAAGGTAATGAAGGCTATATCGTCAAATCTTGTATCCCTCACCAAGCTAAGAAATTGCTTTTTGTTAGAGACAGCCTTGTTATTTAACAGTACAACCTGATCTTCCCTGCGGAGTTCTTTTTGCAGATTCTCTCCGCCGATTATATTTTCAACAACAACTTTGCCTTCCAGATCAACAACAAGAAAACCCGGAAAAGGCAAACGCTCCACCTGTTGGGTCCTTAAATACCCGTAGGGAAGATTCGCAAAAGTATTGTATCCTTCTGCCTGGCATTTCAGGGCATCCGGACCTCCAAACGGGCTCTTTACCAGATTTCTTTCTTCCGCGCAACCGAAGAGGACAAGCATGCAGACGCTTAGCAGTAGTAGTTTTTTCATTTACCGCCTCCAAAACTTTAGATAAATTGATTCTAATATAAGCGGCGCGCTTCGTCAAGGGAATTACTGCGCAAGCGCATGTATTTATTGGTAAATGCCGGCCGGCAGGTATTCCGTCCCGCCAAAAAAGGATATAAAACACTTCTCGTTTATGTTAAAATTAGCATGCTTAACGGAGGGGCTTTGATCTTAACGCGGAAGAAAATAGAAGAACTTGAGGCAAAAAATCTTGCCTCCTATGCCATGAAAAGCAGGGACTCCGCAGGAAGACCCCAGGATTCCAAAGAAAAGGAACATGAGTTCCGTTCAAGGTTCCAGCGAGACCGCGACAGGATAGTCCACTCAAACGCCTTTAGAAGGCTGGAGTACAAGACCCAGGTATTTGTCATACACGAAAGCGATTATTACAGGACCCGGCTAACGCACACCATGGAAGTTTCCCAGATAGCCAGGACGCTCGCCAGGAACCTAAGGCTGAACGAGGATCTTACCGAAGCAATCGCGCTCGCGCACGACCTGGGGCACACCCCTTTCGGGCATTCCGGTGAGGAAAAACTCAACGAACTTATGAAAGGGCACGGCGGGTTTGAGCACAACAAACAAAGATTTCTCGGCGCCAATGCCGGCGTTGTGTTGATAATGATTTTGCAGTCGCATCTTGTTTGTCGTTTTTTAACGTATGAATACCAACTAGAGACAATACCATCCGAAGCTTTAACACAAATTAATTGGACGCTGCCCTCGCCGCCGGAGCATTTCTGGCATCGTGTCGCCGCGCAGTCGCCCTCCCGCGCGACGCATCTG
>JBAXDA010000143.1:0-4736 GCA_037141215.1 Candidatus Firestoneibacteriota bacterium
TTCTTGATAACTCTTTTCATAATAAAATCAAGGTGTTCGGTAACCGTATAATTCTTCCTGTTCTCCGCAACAAACTGCGCGGATCTGCTCACAAAAAGGGCAGAACCTCCGTCGCGGTTATCGGGGTTCCAATAGAATCCATACTGAGGACTGGCTTTATATTTTTTGTAATTTGGTTCCGCAAATAGCGAAGGGCTGGAATAAATGTTCTCTGAAAAGTCTCTTAAATTACGTCCTTCCACTTCTATCTTTCTGAGCAGCATGGCAACATACTTGGCGTTCTTCATGACCAGCTCGTTGCCAAGCCGTTTTTCTGATTCAATAAGTATTTTTTCCGCTCCCCCGCCGGGTTTATTCTCCGCAGGCGAAGATGACCCGGTATAGAGATACGCCAGAAGAAGGCCGACCGGCAAGATACCGATGAGAAGAAGAAATACGAATATTTTTCCTTTTTTCATCTTTAAAGCCCCCTGATTATTTTAATTATTTTCGAGGTAGAACGCCCGGCAATAAGCGGAAGAGATTTTACTTTCCCGCCTGCTGCTCTTACAATATCATTGCCAACTATCTTTTCGACCGGCCAGTCTCCGCCCTTTACAAGAAAATCCGGCATAACCGCCTTTATCGTCTCCAGCGGCGTATCACCGCCGAAGATAACGATATGGTCTATAAACGGAAATTCGGCAAGAAGCTCCGTTCTTTCATATTGATTAACTACAGGACGGGAAGCTCCCTTCAACCTTTTAATTGAAGCGTCGCTGTTAACGCCTAGAACAAGCACATCCCCGAGTTTCTTTGCAGCCTTAAGATACCTTATATGGCCCACATGAAGGATATCAAAACAACCGTTGGTGAAAACTATTTTCTTCTTCTCTTTTCTCTCCCGCCTAAGAGCCGGGATCAGTTCCTTGAGATTCTTAATCTTCTTATTTCTCATTCAGCATCTCTTTTATTTCCTTTATAGAAACGCTTGCGGCTCCAAGTTTGCCGACAACAACACCGGCAGCCGCATTTGCCAGATAAGCCGCCTCGGCAAGGTCCGCCCCGCAGGCAAGAGAGAGAGCCAGCACGCTTATTACGGTGTCCCCCGCTCCTGTTACATCAAAAACTTCCCTTGCATAAGTGGGAATATTCAAGACCGGCTTGCCCTTTCTGAAAAGGGACATCCCCTGCTCACCCCTTGTTATGAGAACGGCTCCCCCGGTTTTTTTCATCAGCGTTTTTCCTGCTTCAGCAAGCGATTTCCCGTCAGTTATCTTTTTATGAAGAGACTCCGCCGCTTCCTTGGCGTTTGGTTTTATCACGGTAATACCCTTAAACATAAGGCAGTGCGTCGGTTTCGGATCCACGCAGACGGGAATTTTCCTTTTCCGCGCCAACTTTATCACTTCCATAAATACCGCGGGGATAGCCACGCCTTTATCATAATCCGATATTATTACTGCGTCTGCCTCTCCAATAATACTGTGAACATAGGCAAGCATACCGTTAATAACCGAACGGCTGATATGGGCTTTTCTCTCTTTGTCAATCCTGACTATCTGCTGATGTTGCGCAATGATCCTGGTTTTTACGCTTGTAGGTCTTTCATTATCTTCTATGATTCCGTTTCCCTCAATATTCATCTCTGCCAGTTTGGCTCTTACAATGTCTCCGGGAACATCCGTGCCGATAGCTCCGGTTAAGAAAACCTTGCCTCCGAGATTGTTGATATGAGAAGCAACATAAGCGGCGCCTCCGGCTGTTTGCCGGGAGGACTCTACTTCAACTACGGGTATAGGCGCTTCAGGCGAGATGCGCGACACCTTGCCGAAAACATATTCGTCAAGGATGATATCGCCGAGTACAAGGATCTTCTTCCCCTTAAACCCGCTTATGATTCTGTTAAGTCTTTTTATTTTCATAGAGTATCTCTTCCACAAATTTACAGATTACATGAAGAACAACCAGATGTCCTTCCTGAACATGGCAGGTTTCTTTGGCGTTAACATTTATCAGGATGTCAACAAGAGCTCCCAGCTTTCCGCCGCTTTTGCCGGTAAAGCCTATTATTTTTGCCCCTTTTTCCCCAGCCTTTTTTACGGCTTTCAGAATGTTTTCTGAATTGCCGCTGGTGCTTATCGCTATTACCACATCATTACTGCCCACAAGCGCTTCAACCTGCCGTGAGAAAATCTTATCAAACCCATAATCGTTGCCTATTGCAGTAAGTATTGAGCTGTCAACCGTGAGGGCAATAGCGGGGAAAGGCCGGCGTTCCTTCTCAAATCTTCCCACAAACTCGGCCGCAACATGCTGAGCATCGGCTGCAGACCCGCCGTTGCCAAAAATCACGAGTTTTCCGCCCATCATGATACGCCCGGCTATGGTATTTACCGCAGAACCGATATTTTCCCTTAATTTAGCGGTGGAAGCGACCGCTTTGGCGGCTTTATCTATTTCTTTCTCTATTTTTTTTAACATTACTTATTCTCCTGCTATTTTGGAATCACGGCATCTATCAATTTCGCGCTTACGGAAGAAACAAATACTTTGCTTTTCATAAGAAGCGGGATATGCCGCTCATCTGTAGTCATCCAAATGGTGACATCCCCTTCCTGTTTGAAAATACTTTCAAAATCAAGCAGGGGCTTAACAATAAAGGCCTCATAAGTCCCTAAAGGGGTCTTGATGATTTCCTTCCCGGGAACGATTACCTTTAGTTTGTTGTTCTTTCCGTCGGCGTAAACATCAATAATATATTCTTTGCCAACCTCTATATTTTGAGCTCGAAAGTAGAAAAACGCCGAAAGTATATCCTGGGAATAGTCAGCAATAGTATACACTTTCTCTCCGCTTTTTTCTACTTCTTTGACCTCGTTTTTATCCTGATCATACTCCAAAATGACATCCCTGTTGTAATTCCCCTCGCGGAGCGACTTTATCATCCTCAAAGAGAATAGCCCTTCGTAATCAATGAAAGTTTCAACTATATCATCCACTTTTACGAATGCGGAAATAAGCGGAACGGATTTTGTATTTGTAACAATATGATAGGCCTTTCTGCCCTTAAGTTTTACCGCTTCCTTTATCTCGATAACGGCAGTTCCGGCCGTTATGCCAAGGTACTGCAGCGCAAAGGTAAACTTCTCGCCGACCACAAACGCCTTATTCTCTATTTTTCTATTTTTTCCCGCCGCAGGCCTGCTTTCTTTCTGAATTGCCTTTTTTCCCCCGTCAGTTTCCTGCAAAAAAGCAGGCTTGGATTTTTCCACTGCAGGCGCGGCTACGGTCACGGGCAGTTCTCCGTCCCGCAAAGGGATTCTGCCTGCTTCATTAATCTCAACTATCTTTTCAGGCTCCTGCTCAATTAACTTAACCTGCCCGCGGGTAACGCAAGCGGAAAGGGAAAACAAAACGAGAAAAATAGAAAAACATAAAATTATTTTGCTCTTTTTCCCCTGCAGAGCCTTTATAATTTTCATACTGCTTCCCTTATTTTGTCCAGGACTTCTCTTACTTCAATCTTATCCATACAGTTATAATGCCTGCAGTCCTGCTTTGAGCATTTCTTACAGTTTTCCACGGCGGGAGATATTATAATGCTCTTATTGCCCCAGGGACCCCAGCGTTTCGGGCTGACCGCTATGACCGGATTAAAAAATGAAAGTGTCGGGGTGCCGACAGCCGCCGCGACATGCATTGTGCCGGTGTTGCTGCTTATATGAAGCACAGCGAGTTCCAGGACTGCTCCTATCTGCCTTATATCCGCGCTTCCGGAAAGAAGTACGGGTTTTTTTGAGACCGCCCGCATTATTTCTTCAGTTATGGCCTCTTCCCCCCGACCCTCAACAAGCACCACCTCCGCAAGGCTCTGCCTGCCGAGTTCTTCAATAAGTTCCGCGTACTTTGCTGCCGGCCAGTTCAGGACGGAAACCGCCGCGCCGGGATGGACCGTAATGACTTTTTTCCCGTCAAGCCCGTTCTTGAGAAGGAATTCCTTCGCAAAGGTTCTCTCCGTTTCGGTTAGAAAAAGTTTTATGCTTTTTTCAGCCGCAGTAATTTTCAGCGGTTCAAGCAGGTCCAGATTATACTCCAGTTCGTGTTTCTCAGAATTCTTCCTGTGCAGCCTGACGCGTTCGTTAAAGAGAAAAGAATACCATCTGAAAGCAGTCCCTATCCTTGTTTTAACCCCTGCCTTAAAAAGCGCGGCCGCCAGAGTAAACCTGGGATAAAGGACGAGCGCAATATCATAGTTCCCGCTTTCAATAAGCGCGGAAAGCCTGTGAATACCGGCAAGGCCTTTATGCTTAACAGGGTCAAAAATCAGCACCGTATTCAGACCGGGGTTGCCTTCGAGGATTTTCTTGGTGTATTCTCTTGCAAGATAATCAATAACCGCGCCCGGGAAGGCTTTTCTTAGATTGGAAATGACAGGAAGGGTAAGGATAACGTCCCCTATTTTATCGGTCCTGCAAATCAGGATCTTCTTAGTTCTTTCGTCAGTCATCTGCAATATTATAGCATAATGGAAAAATATTTCACTATTGAAAACACTTTAACGCTATGGGTTTCACCCAGTTTCGTATTGCATTTAAAGCCTTTATATAGTAAAATCAAACCCGTGCCGGTGTAGCTCAGCTGGTAGAGCACGGGAATCATAATCCCTAGGTCGTGGGTTCGAGTCCCTCCGCCGGCACCATTAAAAGCGATAACTAATAACTGATAGCTGATTACTAATAACCTTAATATGCTCA
>JBAXDA010000144.1:0-4723 GCA_037141215.1 Candidatus Firestoneibacteriota bacterium
GGGTGAGGGGTACTCGGACTTAACAAACTAAGTCTGCTATTGGAATGAATATCACTCGCAAATTTGAGAAAAGGAGTCCCAAATGCTAAACGAACAATCTGAAGAAATGCTGGAAACGCTTTGGATAACGACAATTGAGAATAAAAAGAAAAAGATGCCGTCCGAGGACCTCTGCTCAAAGCCCGGAAACGAGGACCTTAAGTCTCTTGAACTTAAAGGTCTTGTAAAGTTTAAAAATAATGTTGTCCAACTCACGAGAGAGGGAGAGGCGGAAGCCAGGGATGTCGTAAGACGCCACAGACTTGCCGAGAGATTGCTTGTGGACGTGCTGAATATACAGGACGCCTCGGTGCATGATTCCGCTTGTGCTTTTGAGCACGTGCTTCACAAAGGCATAGACGAAAGTATATGTACGATGCTCGGGCATCCGAAGACCTGCCCTCATGGAACGCCGATACCTCCGGGCAAATGCTGTGTGGCAAAGGGGAAAAGCAAAGAGGTTAGGGTTGTTGCCGGATTGAATGAACTCAGACTGGGGGAGAAAGGAAAGATTGCGTACATCCAGGCCTCCAGTCAGGGTAATCTTAATAAAATGATGGCGATGGGCGTGCTTCCCGGGAATCCGATTACCCTAATACAGAGTTTCCCTTCCTATCTTTTCAAAGTCGGAAATTCCCAGTTTGCGGTGGACGGATCCATTGCGAAGGAGATTTTCGTAAGAATAGAACGGGAATAAAGATATCCAAAGCCGGAAATTCTAAACAAACCCGAGCGAGGACAGAAAATCTAGTGTTCTGGTCTAATCTGCGCAAGCTCACTTATCTAATCCGTGTAATCATTCCCGAAAAATGCTATAATACCTCATGTTTATAGATAAAGTGAAGGTCATAGCAAGGGCGGGCGCGGGCGGTAACGGCTGTGTCAGTTTCAGGCGCGAGAAAGGCGTTCCGAAAGGCGGGCCCGACGGCGGCAACGGAGGAAAGGGCAGCAGTATCTTCTTTGTCGGCACCAGCAATATGACCACGCTCCTGGATTTTAAATACAAGCCCTTCTTTGAAGGGGAGCGCGGTGAGCACGGCATGGGCAAGAAAATGTACGGCAAGCATTACGGGGACATGACGGTGAAAGTTCCGCTCGGCACTGTCGTTAAAGACCTTGACAGCGGCGAGATACTTTATGATATTACGGAAGAAGGCAAGCCGGTCTTGATAGCGCGGGGCGGCAAAGGCGGCAGGGGCAACGCGTCCTACAAATGCTCCACCAACCGTGTCCCGAGGTCTTTTGAATTCGGCGAGGAAGGCGAAGAAAAATCCCTCCTGCTGGAATTAAAAACCATTGCGGATATAGGCATCATCGGCTACCCCAATGCGGGAAAATCAACTCTGCTCTCCAAAGTTTCCAAAGCCCATCCAAAAATAGCTAACTATCCTTTTACAACACTCTCGCCCAACCTTGGCGTGGTAATAATTGAAGAAGGCGTCCATTTTACCTGGGCAGATATTCCCGGCATCATTGAAGGCGCGCATACGGGAGCGGGGCTGGGGGATGAATTCCTCCGCCACATAGAACGGACGAAAGTGCTGGTGCATGTCATAGATGTCTCGGCTCTGGAGCGCGACGCCGTGGAGGATTTCAAGAACATAAACAAAGAGCTCGGGCTTTACAGCAAGGAAATGCTCAGCAAACCCCAGCTTGTGGCGGCAAACAAGGTGGATATGCCTGACGCTAAAAAGAACTTTGAGAAATTGAAGAAAGCGCTGGCTAAAAAGAGGGTAAAAGTCTTCCCGATATCCGCCATAAAGGGCGAAGGGACGAAAGAACTGGTTTTTGAGGCGCTGAAGATGTTCAATAAACTTAGAAAATGATTACACAGATTAGGGAAAGGAGATTACACAGATTAAAGCTGGTGAAGAGATTACGAAGAAATGATTACACAGATTAGGGTAAAGAGATTAAACAGATTAGGACGGGTAAGCCTGTTTGTTTGACAAGAGCAGGCATTTGATGTATAATAATTCACAGACACCGTAATAAATAATCGTAGTATAATATAGTATGTAAGTCTTAAAGAGTTGAACAAAGTTGCTATGCGTAAAGGACAATAAATTGCATAGAAAAACTATTTCAACATACGCGGTACTCGCCGTTCTAACGCTGGCCTTGCTCTCCTGTGAGGCTTTTTCCTCAACAACCGTAGTGACCATAAACAACGCCGGCCTGCCAAACAACGCGCCTCCTTTTGGCATCTCAGGGCCCAGAAAATTTGAAAGAACACCCAATGGGAACCTCTGCGCGCTGTATTACAGGTCAAATAGCAGTTCTACGGGATACACGGAATTTATTTTTTCGGCGGATAACGGCGTCACCTGGAGCGACGAGATCCATTTGGGATATATTAGTTATCCCTTCGATTATAGGCAGAATTCCTGTATGACCTATGACAGCAGTAATAATTGCTATGCTATTACGCAAGTTCTGGATCAGGATAGCGGTCATAGTTTTTTAAGATTTACAAAATTAAAATGGACGGGTTCCTCTTATTATGTAGAAAGAATTTATCACCTGCAAACAAACTACGACGGGACCGTAACCGGCTCGGATCCTAATTCCTGGAAGAAGTCAATTGTCGTGGATAAGGACGGCGTCATCTGGGTCTTCGCAACCATTAACGCGGATTCCCTCTCACAATATTACCCGTATTTTCTTGCTATCTGGAAATCAACAGACGGAGGCGCGACCTGGACTTTTGACACTTCCTGCAGAGTTGCGTCAACAACTCTGAGCGGAGCTGTAGATGCCACTGCCACCAGCTTTACAATCGCTAGCGCGACCGGTTTTAAAGCCTCCTGTAGTTTTGTAAATATCGGGGGAGAGTGGGCGACTTTTGGCAAAGTTGTTACAACAACGGGGCCGACAATGGCGACCGTAAGGCGTGGAAAACTTTCACCCACAACAGCCACTTCTGCGCTGACAACTTTACCGACGGATACAATCATCAAGGCGGGGAACGGCATAGACCTTGCCACTACACGGTTTTCTTCAAGCGGTAAACTGAATCTGGAAGGAGAGAAAATAAATTATACCGGCATCGTCGGGAACTGGTTTACGGGCTGCACGCGAGGCCTCTCCATAATGAGCAGTCTGACGGTCTTGAACGCTATTGCCGCGAATGCAACTGCCGTAACCTTGAGCGGTGATGCTCTTCAGGCGGGCTATGAGAATGACGGCATTATCAGGATAGACAATGAACTAATGACCTACAATATCCCCCAAATAGACAACGGGGACGGGCTCAGATTTCCTTCACTCACGAGGGGTCTGTTTGCTGGGATGGTTTACACGGGCAGCAGCGGAACGACGATTACCTGCAGCGCCGCAGTGCCGCATTCCGCGGGGGCTGTTATCTATCAAGGAGAAGCAACCCCGCACGGAGCAAAGGCGAAGATAAATGTTCCCTTAAGGGTCGGGCATGCTGCGGGAGAGACGGTCTTCCAACTGCCTTATATCTATGTAACCCAATATATAGAATCAACTTTGTATAATGGCTATCCGTTCCTTATCTATGTGGATGGAGCTGCCGTGGCTGTTCTCAAGTATATGTATTTCAACGGAACAAGCTGGTCGGCTCCTGCTACATTCTGGACAGGTTCTTCCCTCGGTCTCCGCCATGTTACTGGAGCGTATGTCATCTCGCCGGTATCTACAGAGAGTGGAGAACTCAATGTTGCTATATGGAATAAAACCGACTCAACGCTAAAGCAGTTTTCGTACTCAGGCACCACCATTGTCTCAACGCGTATCTCAACTGACACAACCTATCTGACCAATTCCTTTATTGATGTCGGACTGACGACAAACGGTAAGGACTTAAACTGTTTCTATGTAAAGACCAATGCGGCAAATCAGTATGTCATCTGCAGTAAACTGGGGACAAAATCAGGCGGTCTCTGGAGCTGGGGCACGGAAACAACTATCGCGACCGATACCGCAACCTCTATATTAAGCCATCATGGCATGGATACGGTTACTAACAGCGGGAAGACCGGTTATTTCCCCGTCTTCTGGTCCGAGGGGCACTCCTCCCCTTATTACATAAAGCTGGAAAAACAGCAGACTCCGCTGATGGTGAATTCAATTTCTCCGTCTTCCGTTACCAATACCTCCCAACCCGCCATCTCTATTTCCGGACTGGGGTTTTACAATACTAATGGGGCGAATAAGATCTACAATCTAAAGCTTTCCAACGAGGTAAGTTTTTCTTCCTGGTCGGTCACGGATGATCTGACCATTCAGAATGCAGTCCTTCCGGTCGGAGTGACTCCCGGGACTTATAATATAGTAGCGACGGACACCTCCGGGACCTCGGCGACCTGTTCGAGCGTTCTTACCGTAACCGGCATTTCATATTCTGCGCCTACCGTAACAGACCTTTCCCCGTTTGTAGGTTATAATGTCTCACCCTCTACGATGACCGTAAAAGGCACAAATTTTATGGGCGGGGTGGGGAGCGCGGGATTTACGAGCAGGGTATATCTTTCTGGAGGCGGCAATACCTACAATCTGACGGGCTGGACAGTGGCAAGCGAAACCTCCATTAACGGAGGCGTTCTTCCCTCAGGGCTTCCGCTTGGCTTTTACGATGTGCTGGTAACGACAGGAGCAGGCACCACACCTGTGAGCGGCATCCAGCTTGAAATTCAAGCAGGCCCTGATGTTACTGCTA
>JBAXDA010000145.1:0-4715 GCA_037141215.1 Candidatus Firestoneibacteriota bacterium
AAAACCGTATTAAGCCTCTTGAAGGTCAGATAAAAGTACAAATCTTTCACCTAATTAATTTAATCTTGTTTATCATACGTTTTCGTGTATTCCGACACTGCAAACATTACTCTTTAAAACCGGCTGAAAATCATATATAATCAATGAATGCAATATAAGAGAGCCTGCATATTACTCGTTTTTTGCTGTTTTCTTCTACCCGGTTGCGGGAAGCAGAGAGAGTTAGACAGGATAGTTTGTACTATTAATGACGAACAAATATTGGAAAGCGAACTTGAATCAAACGCAAAACTCGCTAAACTGAGAGCAAGGTCAGAACTAACCGCCCTTCCGGATCGTGCGGCCTTACTGAATGCTTTGATTGAAAGGAAGATTGTTCTTCAGGAGTCAAAGCGCAGAGGTCTTACGCTTTCTGAAGAAGAATTCAAGGTTGAGATTGTAAGAACCGGCGGATATTTTAGTTCTCTCGAGTTTAAAGACACCTTGAAAAACATAGGTGTCAGCAAACACGAATGGGAAAAGAGCATGAAAGAACAGCTGCTCTTTGAGAAAACAGTTCATGCATCATTAGAAAAAGTGGAAGTTTCTGACCTTGAGGTGCAAAGCTACTATAAGGCGCATATTTCAGAGTTTGCGCGCGGCGAAGTGGCTCGTGCCTTCCAGATTGTGTCGGAGAATAGAGCGACGATTGATAATATAAAGAAGGAACTTGACCGAGGGGCTGACTTCAAAGCAATGGCAAGAGGGCGTTCCATAAGTCCTGACAGTGAAAACGACGGAGATATGGGCTATTTTTCGCGTGAGGACATGCTTCCTGAAATAGCAGGTGCGGTGTTTAATACGGAGATCGGGAAGATGAGCGGCATAATTAAAACAGCATATGGTTACCACCTGTTTCTGGTAGTTGACCGAAAGAAAAAAGGCACGCTGTCGGCGGCAGAAGCGGGCGCAGAGATAAAAGAAAAAATGAAAACAAGCAAAGCAAAGAAGTATTTTGAGAAATGGCTAAAAGAACTTGCCTCGAAAACCGTCGTAAAGTTTAACGAGAAATACACGGAGGAGTTCAAATGAAACAGTTAGGTATCGTTATCCTGTTGTTGTGTGCCGCGGGACTTTATGCGGAAGAGGCGCTTGTTGACAGGGTTCTTGTAGTTGTCAATGAAGAAACAGTGACCAAGAGTGAATTTGAAGCTGTTTACATACCGGCTTTTAGGATGCGACAAAATGCGACAAACGAACAAGCTGATAAGCTGAAGAAAGATATTTTGAATCAGCTTATTGCCGAAAAACTTATAGTTCAGGAAGCAAAAAAACGTAACTATGAAATTAGCAAAGGTGAGATTGAAGGCTCTCTCGAACAGGTTAAGGCGAGAAATGGCGGAGCTGCAAAGTTTGCTGAATTAATAAAAACGGAAGGCCTTACCGAATCCGATATAAGGGAAAAGCTTAAAAACAGTATCCTTGGAGACAGGGTAATGAGTGAAGCTGTGCGGAGTGGCATTAAAATTGAACTGAAAGATATTCAGGAAGAATATGAAAAAAACAAAGAGCAGTTTACGAGCAGTCATATATCTTTTAAAAGAATACTTATAAAGACAACAGGCAATGACGATGCAAAAGCAAAAGAAACAGCGGAGACTGCTGTAAAGAAAATTAAGGATGGCGGAGAATTCAGTGAAACTGCCAAGCTATTTTCTAATGATGATTATACCAGAGAGAATTCAGATAAAATATTCAGTTTCAACCGTGAGGACCTGGACAAAGCGGTTGCGGATGTTGTTTTTGGCGTTGCCGAAGGCGAACTGGCCGGACCGGTGAAAGTCGGTGATGGATATGCTCTTTTCAAAGTAATTAAGAAAGAGGCGGGGAAAGTTGTTGGACTCGGAGACAGCGTTGAATTCCGTGGTCAGCAGGTTGAACTTCGCATGAAAATTAAACAGATTCTTTTTGAGGAACAATACGCAAAAAAGAGTAATGAGTTTATAGCCGGGCTTAAACAAAAGGCGGTAATTGAATTAAAAACGGAGAAGCAGGCACTTTGAAGTTTAACGGAGATTGAAGATGAAATATATAGTTTCTATAGCCGGAGCTACCGGGTATACAGGAATGGAACTTATCAGGATACTTAAGAAACACCCCTATGCCGAGATTGGAGTGCTTACCTCGGAAAACTACGCGGGACTTCCGGTCAAGCAGGTAATGCCTTTTTTCAATATTGAAAAGAAACTCGAGAAGCTTGACCTTAAAAAACTGGGAGAAGTCTCCGATGTTATCTTCCTTTGCTTGCCGCACACCAAGTCTATTGAAGCCGTGGGTAAACTTTTAAAGTATGGGAAGAAACTTATAGACCTTTCGGCGGATTTTCGCCTGAAAGACAAGAAGGCTTATGAGAAATACTATAAAGTAAAGCATTCCGCTCCGGCGCTATTGAAAGAAAGCGTATACGGACTTCCTGAATTGCATTCGGAAGCTATAGCAAATTCGAATTTTGTTGCGAACCCTGGTTGCTACTCGACCAGCATAATCCTTGCATGCGCTCCTGTCGTTTCTGCGGGAATTGTTAAGGTTGAAGGCATAGTAGTTAATTCTGTTTCAGGGGTCTCCGGAGCCGGGCGCAAAATGAAGACCGAATATCATTTTTCAGAACAGCACGCAAATATTAAAGCTTATAAGCTGGCTGAACACCAGCATACTCCTGAAATTGAGCAGGAACTTTCCCTGTTGAAAAAAGGCGGAAGAGTCACAGTCTCCTTTACTCCTCATCTGGGGCCGTATAACCGGGGGATTTTAACAACCGTAGCTTTTGATCTTAAACACAAACTCACTACAGAAAAAGCAGTTGAGTTGTACCGTGAGTATTATAAAGGCAAACCTTTCGTTAAAGTCTTACCGGCCGGTATTCTTCCTGAAGTAAAAAATGTTGCGGGAGGTAATTACTGCGAAATTGGTATGAAGGTCAATGAGCGCTTAAAGAAGCTTATTGTAGTATCTGCAGAAGATAATCTGATGAAAGGCGCGTCCGGACAGGCCGTACAAAATATGAATCTTATGCTTGGGCTTCCCGAAACCACAGCGCTTCTTGATCTGGGGATGATGCCATGAATTATTCCGTAAAAGGCTTTAGTGCCGGAGCAATGCATTGCGGGATAAAACGCAAGGCAAAGTATGACCTTGCTGTAATTTATTCAGAGGTTCCGGCTGTTGCCGCCGGTGTTTTTACAAAAAACAAAGTGAAAGCTGCTCCTGTTCAGCTAAGCAAGAAGAACCTTAAAAGCGGATCAGTTTCTGCTCTAGTCTTTAACTCCGGCAACGCAAACGCTTGTACTGGAAAGGATGGAGTAAGAGTAGCAGGAATGATGGCTGGAAAGACAGCCGAGAAACTTAAACTTAAACCGAAAAATGTTCTTGTCTGTTCCACGGGAGTTATCGGCGTAAAAATGCCGGCCGAGAAAATTAAGAACGGATTAGAGGCGCTTTGCGGCAAACTCTCGCCGGGGAAACTTGTTGACGCTGCTCAGGCAATGCTCACAACAGATACCTTTAAGAAAATTATATTATTTAAGTTCCGGCTTAACGGCAGAAAATGTTCAATCCTCGGTATGGCTAAAGGCTCGGGGATGATCCATCCCAATATGGCAACGTTACTTTGCTTCCTGCTCACAGATGTGTCAATAACCCGGGCGCTTTTAAATAAAGCTTTCAGAGAGGGAGTTGAGGATTCTTTCAACTCAATAACAGTTGACGGAGATACCAGCACAAATGATACCGTATTGGCCTTGGCGAATGGGATGGCAGGCAATAAGGTTATTTCAAGTACCGGAGGATCCTATAGATTATTTTCTGCAAAGCTAAAAGAAGCAATGGTTTTTCTGGCAAAACTTATAGTAAGAGACGGAGAAGGAGCCTCGAAATTCATAGAGATTGAAGTTAAGGGGGCAGTTTCAAAAGCAGAGGCAAAGCGAGCGGCAATGAGCATTGCTAAATCAAACCTCTTTAAGACTGCTGTTTACGGAGCTGATCCGAACTGGGGAAGAGTAGTAGCTGCTTTAGGCAACTCAGGTATAAAATTCAAGGAAGAAAGAATTAAAGTCAGCTTTGGCGGGCTTATGGTCGTAAGTAAAGGAATTGAGTTGCCTTCTTTTAGTGAAAAAGAAGCACACGAAAAGCTCGCGGGAAAAGAAATAAAAGTCGCAGTTGATCTGGGTCAGGGAAAAGTTTCTTCAAAGGTTTGGACCTGCGATCTCACAGAAGGATATATCAAAATTAACGCTCATTATAGAACTTAGCAAGTATGAAGTACAGTGAATGTGAATTAGAAACACCAGCAAATCTATGAAAAGGCGGCTAAAGCCGCCTTTTATTATGCGTGCGGTATTGAAATTCACAGGCGTTGAGCCTGTGGGTAAAAAATCCGCGAATAATTTAATCGTCTCATAAGAGGGTTCCAAAGGAGGCTACTCTTTTGGAATCTGGTGTTAGCTCGAGAAGCAAGTGAAGCCATGCCCGGGAGGGCATGGAGATTCACATTAAGCAATAAAAGGAATCCATGCTACAGATAACTAAATTAACAAAACATTTTGGAGAACGGGTTCTGCTGGAAGATGCTAACGCATTTTTCAATGCAGGCGAGCGAGTTGCCCTTGTGGGTCCAAACGGATCAGGTAAAACAACCTTCTTCAGGATAATAACAGGAGAGGAACACTGTGACTCGGGGG
>JBAXDA010000146.1:0-4681 GCA_037141215.1 Candidatus Firestoneibacteriota bacterium
GTTTTGCTGTTTTCCGATTGCTTATTGTTAGCAGAGCCAATAAGCTGCTTGTGATCTAATACTAGAACTTTAAAACAGAAAAGAACTATTACCGCGCATAAAGCGGTAATAACTGCTTTTTGTATGAATGGCTTCAGTTTTTCGTCCATATTATCTTTCTCCTGTAACCGCCGGGTAATCTGATATAAGTTTGTCGGAAATTTCATCAAGCTTCTGCTTGCCTTTATCCGAAAGACCGCCAAATCTGTTGACGATATTTGCGATTCTCCCGTCTTTCATCGTGTAATTCCAAAGACCTCTCTTCTTGTCTCTGGCTTCTTTTTCAAAATGTTTATATTCCTGTTCTCTTTTATGGGATTTAAACACATAAGCATAGGCATAACCCATGCGGATCATCTCTCCGTTAATGTCAACGCCTTTGCAAAATATGTATGCAAGCGCTCGATCATACATATCCTTGGAATCTCCGGAGTCGAATTCCAGCATAATTTCTCTGCCCTTTACCTGTTGTTCCAGATAAGCTTTTGATTCTTCGCCAAAGCGCTGCGCCGGTAAAATTGGATGATGAAGCTCGGGAGCATCTATTCCTTTAAGCCGGACCCTGTCGCCGGTACTAAGTATGATCGTATCTCCATCAATGACATATCTGGCCATATAAGGACCATACAGTTTGCCGGCTTCCGGGACAATTACTGGTTTTATCTGCGACCGACTTGAAGTAAAGACATTATAAGTAAACATTCCGCCAATAAGCATTAGTGTTGCCATAATTACAGAGCCTACATACCTGTCTTTCATTAATAACCTCGTTAAATTCTATTATATGTCAACCGGTAAAACAACAATAAAACCAACCGATGCAAAGATAATCCTCATATATGAAAAGTATTGGTGGGCGTTTGTCTTTAAGTGGACGTTATGATGTTTGCAGGTAATTGGCCGTAAGGATAATACGGATACTAATTCAAAGTACCGTTGCCTTCTCAGAAAGATTATTTGAAGACGCTTTTTAAATATGTTATGCTTCTTTCTGCAATTATCTCCGGACCGGGAGAGAAATCAAACACCTCCACAGAAACATACCCGTTATAATCTGCTTCTTTCAAGGCCTTGGCAATAGGGATAAAATCAGTTTTTCCGAATCCGGGGCCGTTTTTATTCTCATCATTTACATGAACATGTTTAAAGTAACCTTTGCAATCACGGATAATTGAGGGAATGGGCTTGATCTCGGAACTCATTGCCTTTACATCCAGCATCATTCTGAAGTTTGGGTGGTCCAGCTCACGGACAAAATTTAGCGTTTCTTCAGCAGTCGTAAAGATATTTGTCTCTGCCGTAGAGAGCGGTTCCAGACAAAGTGTTACCTTTTCCTTCTTCGCAATTTCCGCGCAATCAGTAAAGAACTTTTTTGCGTTAGCCTTTGCGGCCTCAAGCAGCATACCTTCCGGAACATTCCTTTGTTTCGGCGAGCCAATTATCATAACCTTTCCGCCGAGGTCCGAGCAAAATTTTATAAGTTCATAGAAATAAAGTTTTGTCTTCTCTCTTAAGAAAGTATCTTGTGTGCTTATGGAAAGGCCTTCCGGGCTGACAAGCAGCCAATGCAATCCTGGTATTTCAAGCCCGCTATTTTCGGCAACTGCCTTGATCTGTTTTCTCTGTTCCGCGCTTATCTCTGTAACAGACTTTGCCACAGTAAAAGGAGCTACTTCTATACCGTCATAACCTACGCTCTTCACAAATTTGCAGGTCTTCTCCCACTGCCAATCCTTGAAGATTTCGCTGCAAATACCGAATTTTACCATCTGCCACTCTCCTTTAGAATGCTCAACAGGATAAATCTTTCAAAGTTTTCTTTATACTAACTGCAGTCATTAACGCTTCTCCCACCAATATGGCGTCTGCGCCGGTATTTTTGACAAACTCCGCGTCAGCATGAGTGAATATTCCGCTCTCACTGACCACTATCTTGCTCTGCGGTATAACTTTTATTACTGCCGCGGTTGTTTTAAGATTAGTCTTGAATGTTTTAAGGTCCCTGTTATTTATTCCTATGATACCGGCTCCGCAGTTTACTGCTTTTATTGCTTCTGCTTTGCTATGCGCCTCAACCAGAGCGTGCATGCCAAGATTATTAATAACACTTAAAAACCTTTTTAACTTTCTCGCCGATAAGCAGGACACAATCAGCAGAACCGCATCCGCACCCGCCGCCCTTGATTCATATAGCTGGTATTCGTCTATTATAAAATCTTTACGCAAGAGAGGCAGTTTTACGGCTTTTTTAATATTATTCAGGTATAGCAGGCTTCCCTGAAAAAACTTTTCTTCTGTAAGCACGGATAGCGCAGCGGCGCCGGAAGCTTCAAATATTCTCGCTATTTTCACAGGTTTGAAGTCCACGGAAAGAATACCTTTGGAAGGCGAAGCTTTTTTTACTTCTGCAATTATTTTGAGAAATCCACCACTAAGCGCTTTCTTAAAGTCAAGGGGCGCGGGGGCTTTTCTCATTAGTAGTTTTAGCAGGTCAATAGGGACTAATTTCTTAGTTCTTGCGAGATCAGCTCTCTTTTGTTTTACTATTATTTTTAATATATCTTCCACGAGAACTCCGGATTATGAATTGCTGCACTTAACAAGTTTATGCAGTGCTTTTAACGCAGCGCCTGATTCAACGGATTTTCTTGCAAGAATTATGCCGTCTTTGAGGCTTCTGGCTTTTCCGCCGGCAACTATACCTGCAGCCGCATTAAGAACTGCAGTATCCGAGTAAACCCCGAGCTCTCCCTCCAGTATCTGCATTGTTATAACCGCATTTTGCTTTATATCCCCGCCTTTAATATCTGAAAGCTTAGCCCTTTTCATGCCAAAATCTTCTGGTTTCACAGAATATTTAATTATTTTTCCGTCTTTTAATTCAATTATTTTTGTTTCGCCTGTTATGGAAATCTCGTCAAGATTGTCTGCTCCATGCACAACGAAAGCATGGGTGTGTCCGAGTCTTTTAAGCACGCAGATATAGTCTTCCATCAGCCTTTCAGAAAATACGCCAAGAACCTGGGCTTTCACCCTGGCCGGGTTTGCAAGCGGTCCAATCATATTAAAAATAGTTCTTATGCCGAGATCCTTCCGGATAGGAGCAACATACTTCATTGAGACATGAAGCAGGGGAGCAAAAAGATAGGCCATGCCGGTCTCGTCAAGGCATTCACTGATCTTTTCAGGAGGAATTTCAATCTTGACTCCCAGTGCCTCTACAAGGTCCGCACTGCCGCATTTGCTTGAGACGGCTCTATTCCCGTGTTTTGCTACCGGAACTCCTGCGCCGGCGACGATAAAAGCCGCAGTAGTAGAGACATTGAATGTATCGCTTTTGTCTCCCCCCGTACCGCAGGTGTCGACGACAAGCTTATGATTGGATTTGATATATACCGCATTTTTTCGCATAGACTCTGCGGCTCCGGTTATCTCTTCAACGGTCTCTCCTTTAGCGCGCAAAGCCACTAAGAAAGCCGCAATTAGAGAAGGCGGGGTTAAACCGCTCATTATTTCATCCATTGCCGCACTGACTTCCGCTGAAGTAAGGTTTTTCTTCTGCTCTATGATTTTAAGTAGAGACTCTTTTATCATTATCTTAACCTCTATGCTTCCAGGAAGTTTTTTAATATCTCCATCCCAGGCTTGGTCAATATGGATTCGGGATGGAACTGAACGCCAAAGACAGGATAATCCCTGTGTTTTATGCCCATGATTTCGCCTTCTTTTGTCCAGGCGGTTATCTTTAAGCATTTTGGAAAGTTATTTCTGCTTACGATAAGAGAGTGATACCTTGTAGCCTCAAACGGATTCTTTAAGCCCTTAAATAAGTCCTTTTTGTTGTGATGTATTTGAGAGGTCTTCCCATGCATTAATCGGTCTGCGCGAATTACATTTCCCCCGAAAACATATCCTATACATTGATGTCCGAGGCAAACACCTAAAAGTGGCAGCTTGTCCTTGAATTCAAATATTATCTCATTGGAAAGACCTGCTTCTTTTGGAGACTTTGGTCCCGGTGAAATAACAATTCTTTCAGGTTGCATTTTCTTTATTTTTTGTATGGTTGTCTTATCGTTTCGTACGACTTCGAGTTTGGCGCCAAGCTCTCCAAAATATTGTACGAGATTGTAGGTGAATGAATCGTAGTTATCTATTATTAGCATCATTTTAAAACTCTCCGTAAAATGAACTGATGTTGAAAGGTTAACAGCCGGGTCTTATGTAACATTCTATATATTTCCGTTTATCCTTCTCTTCCTTTCTATAATCCGTGTTTAGCCAGCTCTACAGCGGACATTAAAGCTTTTGCTTTATTTAGAGTTTCCTGATATTCTGATGCAGGATTAGAGTCAGAGACTATGCCTGCCCCGGCTTGAACATAAACCTTGCCTTTACTGACGATCATGGTTCTCAGGGTAATGCAGGAATCAAGATTCCCGTTAAATCCAAAATATCCTATCATCCCGGCGTAAGGTCCTCTCTGCACGTTCTCAACTTCCTCAATAATTTCCATTGCCCGTATCTTAGGCGCGCCGCTTACGGTTCCTGCAGGGAAACAGGAACGGATAACATCGTAGACATCCCTGTCGTTACGTAGTTTGCCTTTTACATTGGATACGATATGCATTACAAAAGCATA